>JAOUGG010000177.1 GCA_029857855.1 Acidimicrobiia bacterium
CCGTCGAGAACGTCGAGGGTCGTGTCGCCTTCCGGCGGGGGGTAGCGGTCGGCGAGAGCGGAGCTGAGGATGTCTTCGTTCGACTCTGAGCTACGCGAGATCCATCCCAAGACGCGGGCTGGATGGCGCTCCTGGCTGAAGAAGAATCACGCGACGTGCGACGGCGTGTGGCTGATCTACTATCGCACGTCGACAGGTAGGCGCCGGCTCAGCTGGGAAGAGGCGGTGCGGGAGGCGCTGTGCTTCGGTTGGATCGACAGCAAGGTCAAGTCGATCGACGACGAGCGCTACAAGCAGATCTTCACGTCGCGGAAGCCTCGAAGCGTGTGGTCGAAGATCAACAAGCAGTACATCGCTGAACTGATCGAGGCGGAGCTGATGACCGACGCAGGATTGAGCGCGGTCGAGGTCGCGAAGCAGAACGGTGCATGGTCGCTGCTCGATCCGGTTGACGCGCTCATTGTTCCTGCGGACTTGGGGTCGGCCCTGGGAGGGTCCGAGCGCGCACGGGAGGTCTACGTTGCGCTCTCGCCGTCGGCCAAGCGCGCGGTGCTCTATTCGTTGTATTCAGCTAAACGCGAAGAGACGCGGGCGAAGCGGGTGGCCGGCGCAGTCGCCGCGCTCGAGGGCGGCGAGTCGCTCGGGCGAGGAGGCGGCCAGTGAATCGTGGGTCTGGGGATCTGCAGGTGGTCGACTACCTGAACGTCGACGTCGGCCACGCCGGCTGGGACGCAGTGACCTTCGGCAACGTGCTCGACATGGCCACCGGCATAGGCGACAACCTGCCCGAACCGGACTCCTTCGAGATCTACGCCAACGAGTCCGGACCCAGCTTCCGCAACTTCTACCTGGCCCCAACCACCGCCGGGAAGCTGGATGCCGCCCTGTCCGAACGGTACTATCCGTAGGGACCGGGCGAGGTCCTCCGCTACACCTCAGCGCAGACGTTTGTCCTGGCGGCCGCGATTGATGGCTTTCTCAATAGTCGGGAAGGACACGATGTGCATCTGTGGGAGCGTTTGAGCGAGGCCGTGTTCGAGCCGATCGGCATCCATCACATGACCATGATCCACGTTCCCGATGAGCAGACTGGGCCGGGTATCCCGCTGCTGGCATCCGGCCTGCGACTCACCGTCGACGACCTCAGCAAGATCGTCACCCTCCTCCAGAACGGCGGTGTCCACGAAGGCCGCCAACTGCTTCACCCAACCCTGCTCGAAGAGGCCCTCTACCGGACCGGAGAGATCGAGGGTCTCCCTTCGGGGAAGAGCTTCGCCGACGGCGATCAGGCCTACCACATGTCGTTCTGGGCACTCCCGTACCGATCGGAGCGAGGCGACTACTTCCAGGTTCTGTTCATGTCAGGAGCGGCCGGGAACACGGTCTTCCTGGCTCAGAACGGCGTGTCGACGGTTGTCCTCACCGATCACGGTTCCGACGTATACAGCCTGAAAGCGCTGGTCGTCGCGCCACACTCACCGCCCTCGCCCTCGCGATCGCCCGGGGTCTCCGGCGGACACCAAATCACCGGCTGTGTCACAGTGTGCACTTTCCGACGACGCGAGCCAGACCGGAGTGAGCGCATGAGGTGGCTGGGTCTTGTTGCTGCGGTCCTGATCGTTGCCGGGGTCGCTCACGTCTTGCGGGAGCGCCGCGCTCGCAAACAGCTCTCGACGTCCGCGTTCGTGTTTCACACGCTGGCGGCCGCGGTCGTCGTGGCTGCTGGGATCCAGCTGGTTCCGGCCGGTCGCAGTCACGCCAATCCGGCTGTGACCGGCGAACCGCAGTGGGCGGACCCACAAGCCCGCGAGTTGATGGTGCGGGCGTGCTACGGCTGCCACAGCAACGAAGTGGATTGGCCGTGGTACTCAAGCGTGGCCCCGGTGTCGTGGGCCATCAGCGATCATGTGTCTGCGGGACGAGATGCGGTCAACGACTCCGAGTTCAACCGACCCCAGGAAGAAGCTGGTGAAACGATCGAAGTTCTGCTCGATGGATCGATGCCTCCGGCCAACTACACCCGGTTCGGACTGCACCCTGACGCCAACCTCTCAGCGGCCGAGGTCGACGCGCTCGTGTTATGGCTCCGTCAGACGCCAGGACTTGCAGACGAGGACGGCGAGTCCGAAGGCGATGACGAAGACCGCGACGAACACGATCAAGATGACGATGATGACTGACGCGGCCGTCGGCACCCTCGAGATATTCGGGTCGCGATCGGAACGGGTCAGCACCCAGTGAACGAGGAGCACGCTGACTCCGGTACCCGGGCTGGGGTCACCGCGGAGTTCTGTGGCCTGACCGAGGTCGAGGCACGGGTCCGTTTGGAACGTGACGGCCCAAACCAGCTCGTCGCCTCTTCGACTCGGGGCAGACTCAAACATGCTCTGGGCCCGTTCGCCGACCCGATGGTGGCCTTGTTGTTGGTCGCTGCTCCCACCTACTTGCTGATCGGTGAGACCGTTGACGCAGTTGTTGCGCTGGTGGCTCTGGTCCCGGTAGCCGGTGTCGGCTGGGTTCTCGAACGCCGGGCTGAACGCACCCTCGAACGCCTCTCCGAGCTCACTGCACCAACCGCGTCCACCATTCGCGACGGTGAAGTCAAGACGATCGGCGCCGTCGACTTGGTTGTCGGCGATGTCGTGGTGCTTCAAGAAGGTGACGTCATCCCCGCTGACGCCAACATCTGCGAGGCCACCCAACTGTTGGTCGACGAGGCGAGCCTCACGGGCGAGTCGCTACCGATCGATAAGACAAAGGAAGACGCTGACAAGCCCGACAGCGACAGCGGCAGCGTTTGGGCTGGCACGACTGTTCTGACCGGGAGGGCAACTGTCGAAATCACCTCTACCGGCCCTCGAACCCGCTATGGCAAGATCGGCACGCTGCTGGCAACAACGACCAATCCCGCCACGCCACTGCAACAAGCATTGTCGCGCCTGGTCGCAGTGCTGGCGGGCGCAGCGGCGGTCTTCTGTGTGGCAGTGATGGCAGCTGAGCTATGGCGGGGCAATGGGTGGGGTGAGGCCGTCATCGCTGGTGTCAGCCTGGCCATCGCCGCGATTCCCGAGGAGTTTGCGATCGTCTACGCCCTGTATCTGTCGATCGGGGCGTGGCGACTCGCCCGCGAAGACGCATTGGTTCGCAGCCTGCCCGGTGCCGAGACACTGGGTTCGACCACCGTCATCTGTACCGACAAGACCGGCACCCTCACCGAAGGTCGGCTCAGCGTCGCAGCGACCGCCAACACAACGAGTGACATGACCGCCCCCTCCGATGTCGGAACCCTGAACGAAGCGGACGCCATGCTTCTAAGCGCAGGAGTCCTCGCCTGCGAACCCGATCCCTTCGACCCGCTCGACCAGGCCATCACCGCCTACGCAGGCCAGCACGGAATCGATGTCGCTTCCCTTCACAGCGCCCACCTCGACACCGACTGGCCGTTCGACCCGATCGACAAGTACCTGACCCATGTATGGAGACTCCCCGACGGGGCCTACCAGGTCGCAGCAAAAGGGGCCTACGAAGGTATCGTCGCGCACGCATCGATGAGCACGGCGGCTCAGGTCACGCTCGACGAGGCTCACGCTCTAATGACCGAGCAGGCCATGAGGGTTGTCGCCGTCGCCTCGGCCCGGGTGCCTGGCCCCACCGGTGTACGCAGCCGTGACGAAGCTGAACTCGAGGTCGTCGGACTGATCGCGTTCAACGACCCGATACGCGAAGGTGTCGACGATGCTCTCGCTGAATGCGCCGCCGCAGGAATCAGAGTGATCATGATCACCGGCGACCACCCCGTCACAGCCCATGCCATCGCCGAAGGACTCGGTCTTCCCCACCAATACAACGACCGCGACCTCATCGCCACCGGCGACGACCTCGACAACGCCAGCGAAGAACAACTCGACGGACTCGTCTCGCACGCAAACGTGTTCGCCCGAACCCGACCTGAACAAAAGCATCTCATTGTCGAAGCGCTTCGGCGTCAAGGCGCCGTTGTTGCCATGACCGGTGACGGCGTCAACGACGCCCCCGCCCTCCGAGCAGCCGACATCGGTATCGCCATGGGACAACGAGGAACGCCGGTCGCACGCGAGGCCGCCACCCTCGTTCTGCTCGACGACAACTTCGCCACCATCGTCGCCGCCACCAGAAACGGCCGTCAGATCTACGACAATCTCACACGCGCTTTCGCCTACCTCATCGCCTTCCACCCACCGCTACTGATCGCCGCCCTCCTCGTCCCGATCCTCGGCAAGCCGCTACTCCTGCTACCGGTCCACCTCGTCATCCTCGAGATTCTGCTCCACCCCATCGTGTCGCTGGTCTTCCAGGCCGAACCGGCCGACCCGGACGTCATGACCCGGCCACCCCGACCAGCCGCCTACGCCCTGTCGGCTGCAGCCCTGTGGCGCCCCTACGCCGTGGGCATCACCCTTGCTGCGGGCGTGACCGGGCTCTACCTCGTAGGGCTCGACCAGAACTGGTCGACCGAGCAGGCCCGAGCGCTCGGTTTCGCCACGCTGCTCGCCGCTCAACCGCTCCTGCTTCTCATCGAACGACGACCGGCCGCGGCCTTCTGGCGAAGCAGCCTGAACGTGACCAAGGAGCTCGCCATCGCCATCGCCGCCGTCTCGCTCACCACAGCCGGGGTGCTCTACTTCCCGCCACTCGCCACCATTACCCAACTCGAACCATTCCCCGCCGCCTGGTGGACAGCCGTCGTCGCTGTCGCCGCTGTCACCACGCTGTGGTCCGAGCCACTCAAGACGGTGGTTCCCGCCCGTATGCGAAACCGGCGTCCGGCTCACAAATCCAGTCAACCAGATGGAGCATCTCCCGCATCGGGTTCAAGCACAGCGGGCACGATCAACGGACGACACGACAGATGATGAACAGCGTACGATGTCACCGATCCCAGCAGTACCCCAGGAAACCCACCCAGACCCAGCGAGCCGAGCACGACCAGCTCCGCTGTACTGACAACGCACGCTCGCCTGCTCTTTGCAGCAGCCCAACATCGACTCGAGAGTCGAACCCGTCGCCGAGCGAGATCGGGCGCGGTAGAAGATGCGGGACACAGACCCTCAGCATCGGCCCGTTGCCGTGATCAGCGCTCACGACCGAATATTCGGCCCCCACAGGTTGGGTCGACAGCGGGAACCCGGCGGATCGTCGAGCAGATCGAGGATCATCAAGGGGCACTGGGAGACCTGAACGGTGCGTCGGCGCAGCTCTTCGAACGGCTGTGGTGGCACGACCTCATCATGGTCGACGCGGCTGGCTCCATCGCCTCTTGAACAAACGGGGTCAGGGCACCCGTTCGTCAGCTCGTTGGGCGGTGTCCGATGAGGGTTGGCGAATGTCCAGCGCATCGGTAGGCATCATCGGCTCCGACCGACGGGCGATCTCGGCCAGGATGCGGACACCGCCCATCGCCAGGAGGGTGAGAACCACGATCAACAGGACCACGAGGCTGGTGGGTTGGGTCCATACGACCAGCACCAGCCCGCCCAGGACTGCGGCGCCCGTGAGCAGTCCCCGTTCGTGAGCCGCGGCGGCCAGCGCAATCGGACCGACCTGGCGATCGGAGCGGGTTGCGCTTGCCGGACCCAATAACGTGTCCCAGCCGGCGCGGACTCGTGCCGCAGCGTCCGTTGGCCCGACGACCGACGCTCCCGCCATGATGAGCAACCCGACGACGAGGAGCATCCGAAGAGCCCGAACCAGATAGTTGGTCAGAATGTCGAAGATGGCGGCGGCCGCATCGGGGTTGTGAACGTCCTCGGGGAGTGCGGAGAGGTACTGATCGCGGAGCCAGGCGTAGGCCAGCAGGGTCAAAACCATCGGCACCACCACTGCCAGACCCAGTCTCCGAACGCCCGAACGCCGCCGTTCGGCCAGCAGGACGGCGCCGGCAAGGAAGGCCAGCGTCAGGATGGGCCGAATCCACGAGAGCGCATCGAACCATCGCACCTGGGACTGTACCCGGGCCAGCTCGTCAGATTCCACGAGCACGAACTCTGCATCCAGTGCCTCGGCCGGGATCTCGGAGGAGCGGCT
>JAOUGG010000178.1 GCA_029857855.1 Acidimicrobiia bacterium
GACTTCAAAGTCAAACGTATCCTGGCCCCGCTCAGCCGCAGTCTCCGCAGCCACGGCGTGCTCCTCGGCATCCAGTCGATGGGCGACGACCCCGGCCTCGAGATCATCCGGGAGATCTGGCCCGACGAGAACCCGTTCCCCGTCGACCGCCACGAACTGATCAGCGTGCTGCACGACGAACTCGGCGAGGAGGTCCGCGACTACGACCTGATGGCCCTGCCCGACGCCCACTCCCAGCTTCGCTACTCGATGCACACGCTGCCGACCGAGATCGGCAACACCATCGGCACCTCCACCCTGTTCGCCGCCTGGAACGCCGCCATCTACGTGGCCCAGATCGAGGACGAGCGAGTGGAGAAGGTGGCCATCAGCGGCGACTACCTCGACGCAACGACCGAGGTACTGCGGCGGCACGGCGGGCTGTGTTTCAACGACGAGACCTTCGTGGTTCGCCGCCATTGAACCCAATGCCCGCGGACGAGACGGCGCCAGAACCGGTGCCCGACACCGTGCCCGACGGCGTGCCGGACGGCGCGTCGGCCTGGACGGGTTCGGACCTCGCCGCGACCCCCGAGCGCTGGACCCACCACTGGACCGATCGGGAACTGGCCGATCTGTTCAGCCTGACCCGTGGCATCGATACGACCGATGCCGGCCCCGCGCCGGCCCAGCTCCTCGGCCCCACGCCCGACGACACGGCGACGTCGCTCACAGACCTGGCCGATCGGATCCGAGCGGATCTCATCGAGGGGCTCGGCTTCGCCCTGCTCAAGGGCTATCCGGTCGGCGAGATCGACCGGCGGACGGAAGCTCTCGGCTTCCTGATGCTGGGCCGACTCCTCGGCTCCCTCCGGTCGCAGAACGCGCACGGACACCTCCTCGGCCACGTCAGAGATGTCGGGCGGGACCCGACCGACCCGACCGCCCGGATCTACCAGACCAACGACCGACAGACCTTCCACACCGACTCCGTCGACGCCGTCGGCCTCCTCTGCCGCACAACGGCCAAGGACGGTGGCCGATCGCTGCTGGCCAGCGCCACGACGGCCTACCGTCTCGTCGTCGAACGGCGCCCCGATCTGGCACCGCACCTGTTCGAGCCGATCGCCACCGACCGGCGGGGGGAGGTGCCCGACGGAGCCGAGCCGTGGTTCGAGATCCCGGTGCTCTCGTGGCACGACGAGCGCCTGACCGTCATCTACCAGCGGACCTACATCGACTCGGCCGCCCGATTCGAGCGGGCACCCCGCCCCTCCGCGAAACAGATCGCCGCCCTCGACCTGTGGGACGACATCCTGAACGAGCCCGGCGTCGCAATGGCCATGGATCTCGAACCGGGCGACATCCAGTTCGTGCACAACCACAGCCTCCTGCACGACCGCACGGCGTTCGTCGACCACACCGACCCCGAGCGGCGACGACATCTGCTGCGGCTGTGGGTGTCGCTCTCCGGCGACCGGGAGCTGCCGCCGGTGTTCGCCCAGCGCTACGGCTCGGTGACGGTGGGCGACCGCGGCGGGATCACCCTGGTCGACACCGAGCTGTGCGTGCCACTGCTGCCGCCCGGCTGACGAACTCGCGACCGACTACTCCCGGCCGAGCGTCTCCAGGAACTGCGGGACCAGACGGGCGCCCCGCTGGGCTTCGAAGCCGGACGCCAGTTTGATCAACGTCGGCTCGGCCCACTGACGACCCATGAAGGTGATGCCCACCGGCAGCCCGAACGAATCACCCATCGGAACGGTGATCAACGGGTACCCGGCCATCGCTGCGTACGACGACGTACCGCCGAGGAAATGATCGCCATTGAGCAGGTCGGTCGGCCACGCCGGTGAACCGGTCGGGGCGACGATGGCATCCAGATCGTGGTCAGCGAACACCGCGTCGAGCCCCTCGGTGCGGGAGATCCGCTGGGAGTCGGCGAGCGCTTGAGCGTAACCCGGATCGTCGACCCCGCCCCTGCTCTCCGACTGCTCGAAGATCTCCTGCCCGAACCACTTGAGTTCGACCTCCGCGTTGGCGTTGTTGAAGGCGATCAGATCGGCCAAGGTCTCCGGGCCGCCGTTTCGGGTCTCCAGATAGAGGGCAAGGTCGGTCTTGAACTCATAGAGCAACACATCGAACTCGGCCGACGAACCGCTGAACTCATCGAACGACGGGAACTCAACCGGATCGACGACCACGGCACCCGCCGCGGTCAACGCGGCCACGGCGTCTTCGAAGATGGCGGTCGTCTCCGGGCTGTTGAACAGCAACTGGCGGGCCACGCCGATGCGGGCCCCGGCCAGGCCGTTCGGGTCGAGGAACTGGGTGTAGTCGTCGAAGGAGTTGCCGGCCGAGGCGGCCGTCGCCGCGTCCCGATCGTCGACACCGGTCATCGCCCCCAGCACCGCCGCGGCGTCGGCCACCGTCCGGCCCATCGGGCCGATCGTGTCCTGGGTTCGCGAGATGGGCACGACTCCGGCCCGGCTGGTCAACCCGACCGTCGGTTTGATGCCGACGATGCCGTTGGCCGTCGCCGGGCAGACGATCGACCCGTCGGTCTCGGTGCCGATGGCGACGGCCGACAGGTTGGCCGACACGGCGGCACCCGAACCCGACGACGAACCGCACGGGTTGCGGTCGAGGACGTACGGGTTGCGGCAGGCGCCCCGGCGGGCACTCCAGCCGCTGGAACTCTGGAAACCCCGGAAGTTGGCCCATTCCGAGAGGTTGGCCTTGCCGAGGATGACGGCGCCGGCCGCCCGGAGCTTGGCGGCGACAGTGGCATCGGCGCCGGGCCGGGAGTCGACGAGGGCCAGCGATCCGGCGGTGGTCAGCGTGGCGTCGTCGGTATCGATGTTGTCCTTCAGCAGGATCGGAATGCCGTGCAGCGGGCCTCGCAGTTTGCCCTGCTTGCGCTCCCGGTCGAGCGCTCGGGCGATGTCGACGGCATCGGGATTGACCTCGATCACCGCCCGCAGATCGATGGGGCCGTTGTCGATCTTGTCGATCCGCTGCAGGTACATGCGGGTGAGGCGGGCCGAGCTGAGTTTGCCCGCGGCCATGGCGGCCTGCATCGCGGCGACCGTCAGCTCCTCGATGTCGGAATGGGGGCGGGCTTTGCGACTGGGCATCGTGTGGGCGGCCGCTGGGTTTGCCGTCGATCCGACGGCCACCGCCGCGGCGGTGGCGGCACTGTATTTGAGAAAGTTCCGACGGTTGGTTGCTGAACCGGGGGCGGGTGACCCCGGGACGGGTTTGGTGGACATGGCGGCCGACTCCTCCGCCCACGCCGCGTGGCTTTGGATGATCGTCGT
Organism: Acidimicrobiia bacterium; assembly: GCA_029857855.1. Lineage (GTDB taxonomy): Bacteria > Actinomycetota > Acidimicrobiia > Acidimicrobiales > SZUA-35 > JAHELU01. Next base: position 3,300 of record JAOUGG010000178.1, read on the forward strand.
GCTCCGCTCGTCGCCACCGTTCAACCTAGCCCGGTCGGCTCCACGGCGGCAAACCGCCTCACGGCCATGGTTCAGTTGTACCACTGCAGCGGGTCAATGGTACAGTCGTGCGCATGGCCGTTCCTGATCGGGCCCGGGTCGTCATCGTCGGTGGCGGCATCACCGGAGCCAGCGTCCTCTACCACCTGGCCAACGAGGGGTGGACCGACACCCTGCTCGTCGAAAAGGCGGAGCTGACCTCCGGCTCGACTTGGCACGCCGCCGGGCAGGTCACCCACTCGGTGTCGAGCTACACGCTCGCCACCTTCCGCAAGTACGCCTGCGAACTCTACGCCTCGCTGGAGGCCGAGACCGGCGTGGCCACCACCTGGCACCGAAGCGGCAGCTTCCGAGTGGCGTACGAACCGGTGGAGGTCGACTGGCTCCGAGGCCAGCTCGGTCTGGCCGACTATGTGGGCAACGAGATGCACTGGGTCGACAAGGCGTTCATCGCCGAGAAGCATCCGTTCTACGACGTCGACCAGATCGTCGGCGCGGTCTACACCCCGAACGACGGGCACGTCGATCCGTCCGGCGCCACCAACGCCCTGATTGCCGGAGCCCGAGCGAAGGGGGCGCAGGTCAGCCGCCGTAACCGGGTGCTCGACATCCGCCGCCGTCCCGCCGCCGGTGGGGGTGGCTTCGACGTTGTCACCGAGCAGGGAACGGTCGAGGCCGAGCATGTGGTCAACGCCGCCGGTTGCTACGCCCACCGGGTCGCGGAGATGGTCGGGCTGTCGGTGCCGATGGCCAACGCCCTCCACACCTACCTCATCACCACGCCGGTCCCCGAGTTCGCCGCCCTCGACCACGAGCTGCCCGTGGTACGCGACGACTACCTGTCGGGCTACGTCCGCCAGGAACAGGAGTCGGGGCTCATCGGCATCTACGAGCAGGTCAACGCCGAGGCCGCCTGGTTCGGCCCCGACCATCCCGACGGACCCGACTGGTCGCTCGAGAACCCGCTGTTCCCGGCCGACTACGAGCGCATCGGCTTCTGGCTTGAGCGGGCCTTCGAACGGGTGCCGCTCCTGGCCGAGCACGGGATCAAGCAGGTCATCCGGGGCGCCATCGCCCACACCCCCGACGGGGAACCGATGCTCGGCCCCTCCGGCGTGCCGAACTTCTGGCAGCTCGTCGGGGTCCAGGTCGGTATCGCCGATGGGCCGGGCCTCGGCCGGGAGCTGGCCCGGTGGATGGTGCACGGCGAAACCAACGTGAGCGTCCGCGGCTACGACGCCCGCCGGTTCGGCTTCGTGCCGGCCGACGACGCCGTGCGCTACGGGCGCGTCAAAGGCACCGAGGACTACGAGTTCCGCCACCAGACCCCGATCCCCGGGCTGGAACATCCGGCCGAGCGGCCCTATCGCCGGACACCGCTGGTCGAGCGCTTCCGCGACAACGGCGCGGTGTTCACCCAGGTCTACGGGTGGGAGCGCCCGAAGTGGTACCCGACGGTGGCCGGTCTGCCCCAGGAGGATGTTGTCGCCTTCCGGCACACCGACTGGTTTGAACCGGTGCGTGAGGAGGTGCGAGCGGTGCGGGAGCGGGTCGGGATTCTCGACTCCACCGCGTTCGCCAAGTTCGAGCTGGTCGGGCGCGACGCGGCGGTCGTGCTCGATCAGCTCACCACCAACACCCTGCCCGCCGTCGGACGGATCGGCCTCACGTATCTGCTCACGCCCACCGGGCGGATCGAGGGCGAGATGACGGTGACCCGGCTTCCCTCCGATGACGGATCGGACCACTTCTACCTGGTGTCGGCCGCAGTGGGCGAACAGAAGGACCGGGAGTATTTCGAGACCCACTGGCCCAACGACGACGACGGCCGCCCGCTCGACGCCGAGCTGCGGGTCGTGTCCGGCGACTACGGGGTGATCACGCTGGCCGGTCCTCGCAGCCGGGAGCTGCTCGGCCGTTGCACCTCACCGGCGGTCGACCTGAGCAACGACGGATTCCGATGGTTGACGGCGCAGGTGATTTACGTGGCCGGTGTCGAGACCCGGGCGCTCCGAGTCGGGTTCGTCGGCGAGCTCGGTTGGGAGCTGCATGTGCGCACCGACGATCTCGGTGTCGTCTACGACGCGCTCTGGGAGGCCGGCCAGGACCTCGGGGTGGCCAACGTCGGCAACCACGCCCTCGACTCGCTTCGTATGGAGAAGGGCTACCGCATCAGCCGGGATCTCACCCACGACGTCGGCCCCGACGAGGCGGGCCTCGACGTCTTCGTCAAAACCGATCACCCGGCCAAGGGCGACTTCGTGGGTCGTGCGGCGCTGCTGGTCCGCCGGGCCGCGGCCTCCTCGGGCGAACGTCCTTACCGGTGGCGGCTCGCCTACCTCGCCGTCGACACCGACGCCGCCGACGTCCACGGCTCCGATGCGGTGTACGGGGTCAACGGCGACGGCACGCCGACCGGCCGCCCCATCGGGCTGGTGACCACCGGCGCCTTCGGGTACACGGTCGACCAGGGCCTGGCCTTCGCCTATCTCGCACCCGAGCACTGCGAACCCGGCACCGAGCTGTCGGTGCGGGTGGTGGGCGATCACCGCCCGGCCCGGGTGCTCGACCAGGCGATCCATGATCCGTCGAGCTCACGGCTCCGCACGTAGCAAACCAAGGAGGATCAGATGCGATCCGGTGTCAAACCGATTCACCGCCGCTACCAGGCCTACGCCGGGTTCGTCACCACGCCCCAGTACTTCGACGACAGCC
>JAOUGG010000179.1 GCA_029857855.1 Acidimicrobiia bacterium
CGAATCCCAACAGAAGAAGACCACCCGATCCCATGAAGCCTGCGGGAGCCGCGGCCCATCGTTGTGGTCGATCGCTGAACCGCACCGAAAGGACGGCCAACATCGCCCATCCGATGGCGAATCCGCAGAGGAGCGCGCCTGTGAGCTCGCCTTCGGCGACGGGAACGAACGGGGCGGCAACAAGAAGCAGCCCGATGACGAGTCCAGCCAGAAGGGACCCGGCCACGATCCAGCCGACGCGGCCCCTCGAGCCGGTATCGGGATGTGATAGGTTGTTCGGGCCTCTGTCTGGCCGGTGTCCGCCCGCCCCCGAGATCATGGCCCACACCGGCGGCCGAAACGTCATCTTTTCCCACGCCGGTTCCCGTTGGTCGTTGGCTTCGGCCCCGCTGATCGTTCGTAGAGTCTGCAATTTGGGATCCTTCTCTCGGAAAGCTGACACGGATGGTCCTTCTGATCGTCCTTCGAAACGGGACCGGTCGCCCCGGCAAAACGGCCAGTATCGGGATCCCTGGTCAGCCCACAGGTACGTCGTGCGATCGGCCCGGAGCCGGCGCTCATCGCACGACGCGACCGGTACGGATCGATTCTGCAACGTTGCCCGGCTGACCGAGGGTCAATCGAAGGTCAGTTGGGCGAGTTCGGTTCGGGAGGTCACCCCGGCCTTGACGAAGACGTTGCGGAGGTGGAATGCCACCGTTCGTGGCGACACCCAGCACTGGGCCGCCGTTTCCTTGTTCGACAATCCGGTGCTGACGAGTTGGGCCACCTTGCGTTCCATTGGCGTCAGGTCCAGCAGCGTGGAAGGGTCACGTTTGCGGGCGGTTTCCCCAGAGGCTCGTAGCTCCTGAGTCGCTCGCTCGGCCAGGGGAGCCGCACCGAGGTCGGTGAAGGTTTCCAGTGCCGACCGCAGGTGCGTACGTGAATCGACGCGACGGTTGCTTCGCCGCAGAAACTCGCCGAAGGCGAGTTGTGTACGAGCCTGGTGGAAAGGACGTTGGGCGTGCTCGTGGTGATGCAGTGCGCTCTCGAACGCCTCGGCCGCCTGATCAGCATCGGTTGCGCACAATGCACGCCCGAGGTTGAGGTCGGCCAGCGCCCATGGTCGATTGGTCCCGACGGCGAACGGAGTGAGGTCGTCAAGCCAGCTCAGGGCCTGTTGGCGAGCCCCGTCACGCATCGCGGCCTCGATGCGGTCCGGCGTTGCCATCCGCTGCAACGCGGGCAGCTTCATTGCGCTCAGATGGTGCAGCGCCGCAGCCGGGTCTCCGATGGCGGTGGCTCGGGTGGCCTTTGCCCAGCGGGTAAGATCGTGCACCGGGTCGGCAAGGATCCCCAATGGGAGTCCGGCCACGACCGATTCGAGCGCGCGAAGGTGATGGTCGAACTCGTCGCTGCCGGTAATTGCGGCGAGAAGGGTCAGCCAGGCCAGAGGCGCGGAGGTGAGGATGGGCTGGCCCACGGCGCTCGCCAGGGTCAGAGCTTCGTGGACCGAGCTGCGGAGGGCAGCCCACTGACCGGCGGGAAACTGCGCGAAGGCGAGCCGCTCCAACCCGTAGATCACCGACATGCCGGCTCCAAGCCGGCGTGCGCTCGACACCATGGAGGAGTAGAAGATCCGGGCCCCGTCGTCGTCGCCGAGGTGCAGAGCCGCGTTGCCCACGTTCCCGAGCACGTCCACGTCTTCCAATCGACGCCCTATCTGCAACGCATTGTCGAGGCGATTCACGGCCCGCGACCAGTCGCCCGAAGCCGCCGCGGTCAGGGCGTCCAGGACAGCTCGCAAACACAAGGTACGAGGCGCATCGGCGTCGGTGGCGGTCACGAGGCCCGCCAACAGACCGTCAGGCAAGGTGTCTCCGCTGTCGCCTCCATAGATGCGGGTCAGAGCAGCAGCGACAGCCATCTCCAGCGCTCTGTCCGGGTCCTGCTCCGCCACCGTGCGGACCCCCGAGTTGAGGATGCGATGGGCCTCGATTCCGGAGCCGACATTGATCTCGATCCGGGCGCTCAACCGATCGATGTCGGCCCTCAACAGCCCATCAGTGGCTAGATCGCGCGCTGCTGAGGAGCACACCCGAGCGCGCGCCACCTCGCCCGCCGCCCAAGCGTTCCGTGCGGTGGCAAAGAGCCGTTGCGCACGTGTCTGCCGGTTCACGGTCAGCCCGGCGGCTCGTTCGAACGCGTCTGCCGCCGCGTCGTATCCGCCACGCTGCTCGGCTCGAACGCCTATCTCCTCCAAGGTGTCGGCGACATCTGCGTCAGGGCCCTCGAGGGAGGCGGCGCGATGCCATGTCGCCCGGTCCGGGTCATCCTTCCCTATCGCAGCAGCCAACGCGCGGTGGGCCTGCCTCCGGGGTTCGCTGGTAGCCGCCTGGTGCACCGCAGACCGAACCAGTGCATGCCGGACGGCAACCACGTCACCGGTCACGGTGAGGAGACGGGCCCTCTCGGCGTCTTCCCACGCTCGGTCCTGAACACCGAGACGGCTCGCCGCCGCTCGAATGATATCCAGCCGGCCTGTAGCGTCAACCGCCGCGATCAGGAGCAGTGTCTGCACCTGTTCATTCAGCCGGCTACAGCGGTCGAGGAACGCTCGTTCCAAACCTTCGGTCAACGTCAGGTCGGACGGCAACGACGCTGTTCCCTGGATCTGGGCGAGACTGAGACCGGCGGGCAGCTCGAGCAGGGCGAGCGGATTGCCGCCGCTGTCGCGTACCAGCCTTTCGGCGACCTCGTCCGACAACGACCCACTGCTGCGCTCCTCGAGGAGCCGGCGAGCCGCCTGGTCGTCGATGCCATTGAGTTCGAGCACGGTCAAACCCTGCGGATCGAAGCTCCCAACACTCGCGTTCCAACCGCCGCCGCGGGCTGCGAACACCATTGCCACCGGATCCGCGGCCATCCGACGAGCCGCGAACAGCAGTGCGTTGGCCGATGCAGAGTCGAGCCAGTGTGCGTCATCCACCACGCACAGAAGAGGCCCGTGCCGCTCCGCCGCCTCGGTCAGCGCCGAGAGCGTCGCAACCCCTACGAGGAAAGGATCGACCGGTGGCCCATCCTCGAGCCCGAAAACCACACGCAATGCCCGGGCCTGGGGGAGAGACAACCGCTCGAATTCGACCATTGAACGCAACAGTCGATGGAGCGCCGAGTACGCCAGAGGCGACTCCGACTCCACACCGGCCGTGCTCAGGACACGGACCTCACCGTCGGTGAGATCGCGCCGACTCGACACCAGGTCGCGCAGCAGGGCCGACTTGCCGACGCCGGGTTCGCCCAGAATCACCAATGCGCCAGCGATTCCGGCCCGCGCTTGCTCCACCAAGGCGGCAAGCTGTTCGCGTTCCCGATCGCGACCATGGAGCACGCGTCAATCCTAGAGTCGCAGTGGACGATCGTTCCCGCGTTCGTAACCCGCCGCCTCGGCCCAACCACCGGCAACCGGTGTACTCATTGCTCGATTGATTGCGATCACCGTGACCACCAGAACATGATCCGCGACACCGCTACGTCGGGTCGAGGCCCTCGGCGTCGGCGGTGATGAGATCGACCGGCACGGTGACCCGGCCGCGAATCATCTCCAGCAACGACTCGATCGACTCGTGGTCGGCGAGCGGGACCGGCGCCCCGACGATGACCTCGGTCTCTCCCATCGTGGTGACCACCTCGGCCACCTGCTCGGCCACGTCGCCGCCTCGGATCAGCACCCGAACCGGGAGTTCCTCGATACCGAGCTGGGCTTTGGTCACCTCGAGTTGGGCATCGAGAAGCCACTCCAGCTCGTCCTTCACCACGGCCAGGAAGGTCGCGTCCAGGTCGGCGAAGCTGGCATCGTCCAGGATCGCCAGGTACAGCAGGCCCTTTCCGGCAGCCGAAGCCCGCTCCATGGCCGTCCGCAATGTGGCTCCCCGCCCGGTACCGCCCCAGGACACGTAGACCAGTTCGTCAGCCATTGGAACTCTCCTCGAACCCGGCGTCGAACGTGGGCAGCGGGTCGGATTCCCATCGTTCCTCCAACAAGTCGAGTGCGGCCATCCGGTTGTCGAGTTCGATGGTCAGCTCGTTGGCGACCAGCGGATCGATGAGCCCGGAGAAGACGACCTCGTTGAGCGCCGACCGCTCGACCACGAGCGCATCACGACGGGCCTGCAGCAACATCGCCACCTCCAGTTCCGGGTGTCCGGCCATGTGGGAGCGCAGGCGGCCCATGTGTTCGGCAATGTCACGCTGGTAGGTACGGCCGAGCGACGTGGCCATGTCATTGAACAGCACACCGTCGGCTCCGAGGCGGGCCACTTCCGTCTGGCCGGCTCGGGCCATGAAGATACGGGCCTGGTGACGCTGCTGGGTCAGCTCGGTTTCGATCTTGTTGGTCAATCCGAGGCGTTCCATCAACCAGGAGATCGTCGTGCCCTGGATCAACAGCGTGAAGAGCACCACACCGTAGGTCATGACCTTCAGCGTCTCGACGGTGTCCTGGTCGAAGACGGTGGTGTCGAGGGTCAGCACCAGCGCCAGCGAGATCGCACCCCGCAACCCGGCCCACACCATCACGTGGCGGTACGGCTTGGGGACGGTTCGGTTGGGTTGGGCCCAGGCGGAGACGGTGGACAGCCCGTGAATGAGCACGACCCGCAACACCAGCACCCCGACGATGGCGATGACGAACGCGGTGAAGTGCTGGGCCAGATCGTCGAGGCTGATGGCCAGACCGATCACCAGGAACACCATGGCGTTGACGACGAAGGTCAGCAGTTCCCAGAAGTGTTCCAGCGTCAACCGGGTCGACGGCGAGGTGTTGTGCATGCCGACGTTGCCGACCATGAGCCCGGCGGTGACGACGGCCAGGATGCCGGAGAAGTGCAGATCCAGGCCCACCAGGACGCCGAACTCCTCGGCCAGCAGAAACGAGCCGTAGGCCAGCGCCAGCGTGGTGGAGGTCTCGATCAGCGGATCGTCGACCCGGGCCAGGAACACCGAACTGACCAGGTAGCCGAGTATCAGTCCGATGCCCAGTCCGCCGGCCGACACCACGACGAAGTCGGTGACCGCCCCGGTCAGCGTGAACGGGTCGTCGCCGGCGGCCGCAGTGACGGCGAGACCAAAGGCCACGACGGCGACCGCGTCGTTGAACAACGATTCGCCCTCCACCAGGACGGCCAGGCGCTTGGGGGCGCCGAGTGTCTTGAACAGAGCGATGACGGCAACCGGATCGGTGGCCGAGATCAGCGCGCCGAAAGCGAACGCCGCCGTCCAGGGAACCGACACCGTGATGTGGACGAGGGCGCCGACGGCCAGAGTGCCAACCGCGGTGCCGACGAGCGCGAACAACATGATCGGTACGAGATCGGCCCGAAGCTTGGGCCACGGCAACTGGAGGGTGGCCTCGAAGAGCAGGGGCGGCACGAGCAGGAAGAGGATGACGTCGGGTGAGACGTCGACCGAGACCACCGAGCCCAGCACGCTGGCCAGGAGCCCGACCACCACGAGGGCGACGGTGAACGGGAACCGCAGCCGGTTGGCCGCCACGGCAACCAGCGCGGCGATGGCCAGCATCAGCACCACCGCCGACTCCTGGGCGATGAATTCGCTGACCTGCTCGCCCTCCTCGGCCGCCAGTACTGCTACGTTCACGTGCTCCCCCTGAACCTCTTCGCCTCTACTCGGCGGCTTCGCCCAGCACCTCGGCCAACGCCGGATGCACGAACAGTGATTCCACCAGATCGGTGACCGTCAAACCAGCGGTGACGGCCAGCGCCAGCACCGAGATCAGCTCTGCGGCATGCCGACCGACGATGGAGCCTCCCATGACCACACCGGTGGCAGGATCGGACACGATCTTCACGAAACCCCGGGGATCGTTGTTGATCAAGGCCTTGGCCGAGACCGAGAACGGCACCTTGGTGACCCGGATCTTGCGGCCCTCGGCGAAGGCGTCGGCTTCCGCCAAGCCGACGTCGGCGATCTCGGGATCGGTGAAGATGGCCGACGCCGCCTTCTCGTAGTCGAGGTGACGATGCGGCGCGGCGTGCAGGCCCATGGC
>JAOUGG010000241.1 GCA_029857855.1 Acidimicrobiia bacterium
ACCGGTGAGCTGCCGATCGACCGCTGGATGGACGACAATGGGCTGCTTCGCCGCCTTGTCGTCGAGCTCGATGATCTCGATGCAATGGGTCTCGGTGACGAAGCGGGCGAGATCGCCTCGATACTCATCGAGTTCGAGATCTTCGACGTCGGCGAGCCTGTGTCCATCGAACGGCCGCCCGCCGATCAGGTGATCGGCTCCGACGAACTCGGATTCGGCCTGGGCGGCGACTTCTAGGTCGAACATCGCCCGGAGCCGACGACGCCGGACCTCGTCACGTCGACCGGCCGACCGCCGCCACCAGCTCGTCCACGCTCGGGCGGGAGTCGGGTGACCGTGGCCGGAACACTGCCACGAGGCGGCGGTCGTCGTCGATGACGAAGTCACCACCGAGTTGGCGGGTGTCCTGGGTCGGCCGCCGCAGCTTCCGCCCTCGGCGGAGCAGATCACGGTAGAGCGACAAGGTGCCGGGGCCCCAGATCTCGGTCAGCGAGCCTCGCCCGAGGCTGAACTGTTTGTAGACGGCTCGTTGTGGGTCAGCCAGCAGGGGGAACGGAAGGTCGAGATGTCGTCGGTGGGCGGCCAGTGGCTCGACCGGGGCAAAGGTCACGGCGGCGATCCTCACCGGCGGGAAGTCGTCGAGACGCTCGCTCACGGCGAGTAGATGCTCCTGGCAGGGCAGTCACATCAGATGGCGGTGGAAGATCAGCAGTGTCGGGCTGCCTGTGTGCCCGGACAAGGACCACGGCTGTCCTCGATCGTCGAGCAGCGTGAAATCCTCGATCCGATCCCCAGGTTGTGGTTGGTTGCGGTCGACGGCCATGGTCGGTGCCTCCGTGTCGGATCAGCGGGGAAGGAGATGCGGGGGAACGGTCAGACCGAGTTGGGCGGCGATCGTCATCCCGCCGCGGTGAACCCGAACCCCGATGGCGTCGAGCAGCCGGTTCATCATCTGGAAGTTGCCGGCGACCGCGGCGGCCCGAATGACGGCGGCCTCGCCGGCCGCATCCAGCAGTGCGGTTCGAGCCGAGGGCATCTCGTGGGCGTCGCGCAGGACCGCGGCGTCGGTGAACGCGGTCAGCTCGGCTCCCGCCGGCAGGAGGGGGTCGGCCATCGGATCCACGATGGCCCGCAGATCGTGGGTGCGGTCGGTTCGTTCGGCGCTCACACGGAGCATCTCGGCGTGGGCCAGCAGTCAGAAGAAACACTCGTTGAGGAGCGACGTGCGGGCGGCGACGAACTCCATCTGGGTGCGGTGGAGACCGCGGTCGGCGTCGAGGTCGGCCATACCTTCGACCGACAGGTACAGGGCACCGTGGAGGTCGTGCATGGCTTCGTGTTCGTCGGGCAGGAGCGTCAGTGCGTTGGGTGGAGACGCCGGACCCACCGTCGGTATCCAGCCGCCCAGCAGCCCGGCGTTGTCGGCCACGATTCCCGTCGGCGGACCGTCGATCGGCGCTGGAAGTTCGGGAAGCTCGGCGCCGATGGCGAAACAGAACGTGTCGACGGCCTGCAGGCGAGCCACGAGCCCGACAATCTCGACGTAGGTCGGGGCATCCAGACCGGCGTCGTCGAGTTGGTCGATGTGGGTGGGCCGGATGGTGGCCGCCGCCGTCGTGACCCGATCGACGAGCCACTCGCGGCCGTCGCCTGTCACCTCGCCGTCGGGGGACGCCGTGATCGAGCAGCCGTTCGACGCGTCGGCCATGGCTCGACGGGACCAAAGCGCCACCTGATGGCGTTCAGCACCGGTCAGGGTCGCCCCCGGTGTCGCCGTCGACGACAGCACCCGATCGACGGCCGCCGCCTCGTCTGCGGCCACGGCCGGACCGCTATCGGTGGTCACAACCCGGTCCTCGCTGCGGCGAGCCGTCGCTCGGATCGATCGCTTCGGTTGGCGGCATGGGCCCAGTGTAGGAAAGTCGACGGCGGTAGGCTGCACTTCGATCATGGCCGACGACTCCACCATCGCCCAGCTCTCCGTCGACGCCCTTCGCCTTCTCGGCATCGACACCCTCTTCTGCCTTCCCGGGGTGCAGAACGATCCCTTCTTCGATCGGTTGGTCGATGCGCCCGACATCCGGCCGATCGTCACCCGCCACGAGCAGGGGGCCGCCTACATGGCACTCGGGGCCTCCCAGGTGACCGGCGGCCCGGCCGCCTGCGCGGTGGTGCCCGGCCCGGGTCTGCTCAATGCCGGTGCGGCCCTCACCAGCGCCTACTGGGCCGGTGGAAGAGTCCTGGCGGTCGTTGGTGCCATCGCGGATTTCCAGAAGGGCCGCAACATCGGCGTGCTGCACGAGCTGCCGGATTCGGCGGCGGTGATCGGGCAGGTCTCCAAACACCAGGCCTACCTCGACGAGCCCGACGAGGCCGTCGGCCGGATGCAGGATGCGCTGAACGAGGTCGTGTCGGATCCGCCGAGACCGGTGGTCATCGAGGTGCCGGCCAATCGCTGGACCTCCTCGGCAGCCGGTCGGCTCAGCACTCCGAACGCCGTGCAACCGGTGGCCGACCCGAATCTCGTCGAGCGGGCGGCCGCCGCGGTCGCGGCGGCGAAGCGGCCGATCATCGTCGTCGGTGGGGGAGCGCACGAAGCCTCGCACGAGGTCCGGACCCTGGCCGAGCGGCTACGGGCTCCGGTGTTCACCCGGCGTCAGGGCCACGGCGTGGTCGACACCCGCCATCCCCTCTGGTGTCCGATCACGGTCGGACGGGAGTTCTGGCGCGATGCCGACGTGGCGATCGGCGTTGGCACCCGCCTCGAGTTCCCGATCACCCACTGGGGTGTCGACGACGCCCTCCGGATTATCCAGATCAACGTCGACGAAACCGAGCTCGATCGCCATGGCATCGGAACGATCGGCCTACACGGCGATGCCGCACCGACCATCCGAGGTCTGCTCGCGGCCCTCGACTCCGCTGATTTGCAGGGTGAGGACCAGTCCACGACGGTCGCCGGTCGGCGAGCGGAGTTCGACCGCTCCACCGGCCACCTCGATCCGCAGCGACAGTTGCTGGGAGCCGTGCGGCGGGCGCTACCCGACGACGGCATCATCGTCGAGGACGTCACCCAGCTTGGCTTTGCCGCCCACCTGCTGTTCGAGTTCCGCCACCCGCGCAGCTTTCTCACGAGCGGCCCGGCCGGAACGCTCGGCGCCGGGGTTGCGCAGGCCATCGGCGCCCAGGTCGCCGCCGGGGAGCGGCCGGTGGTTGCGTTGGTGGGTGACGGCGGATTCCTGTTCACGGCCACCGAGCTGGCCACGGCCGTCCAACACGACATTCCCATCACGATCGTGCTCCACGACAACAAGGCGTACGGGAACGTCCGGACCATTCAGCGGGAGCGGTTCGGTCCCGACCGGACCATTGCGTCCGACCTCCGCAATCCCGACTTCGTCGCCTTCGTCAGGAGCTTCGGTGCCTGGGCGGAGCAGGCCGAAGGAGCGGTTGAGCTCGAGGCGAAACTGACCGAGGCCATCGCCTACCCTGGCCCGGCCGTCGTCGTCGTCGAGACCGGCGATGTGGCCAGCCCCTGGCCCCACCTGATGATGGGGCGGGTTCGGGGCGAGCGGGCGATGGGACCCGGTCGATAGGCAGCGGCGATGACAGCGCCGTCCGAGCCAGCCGATCCCGCCGAGCCGTCCGAGCCCTCCCGGTTGATCGAACCGGAGGCCCTGGACGCGATCGACGTCGAACCGACCGAGGCGGACCTCGCCGCGGCCGAGCTGACCGAGGAGGACCTGGCCCGCTTCCATCGCCTGCGTCGCCTCTACCAGTCGCGCTCGGTCGTCGGCAAGGCGCTGGGCCGTGCGTCGACGTGGGGCCCTGTCCCGGAGGTGACCGGGGCGGTGCGCCACATCGCCGGATGGGTCAAGCCGACCGGGCCGCTTCGAATCGACGGCTATCGTTCGTTCGGCACCGGTACCGGGGTCGGTGTAACCGGTCGGGTCCTGGCCGGTCGCCACCCGGGATCGGCAAGGGAAGGCGAACACTCACTTCGGTCGGCGGGCCGGATGGCCAGTCGCTTCCTGACGTCGGAGGTTGCCGACGTGACCGTCGAGGTCTGCTACGACGGTGTCGCCCGATCGACCTTTTCCGACGACGAGGGCTACTTCCGAATCGAGTTCGAACCGGACGGCGAGCCCGGTTCGGAGTCCCGCTGGACAGTCGCGCAGGCCCGAGCTCTGGATCACGAGGCGGGGGCGGGCCCGTGGTGCCCGATCGAGGTGCTCGTCATCGGCCGTGACGTCGATCGGATCATCATCAGCGACGTCGACGACACCATCCTGCTCAACGGGGTCGGCGCAGCGGTGCGAACCGTGTTGACCACGATCAGCGGGTCCGAGCTGACCCGCGAAGCCGTGCCCGGGGCCGCCGACGTCTATCAGCACCTCTGCCGCCCGCCCGAGGCCGGCGTAGCTCCGCCGATCTTCTACGTGTCGTCGAGCCCGTGGAATCTGCACGATTTCCTGGTCGCCTTTCTCGACGTCAACCGGTTTCCACCCGGGCCGCTCCTGTTGCGTGACATCGGCCTGAACCGGCAGACGTTCTCGAACTCGGCCCATCGCAACCACAAGATCGATTCGATCAACGACATCCTCGAGCGCCTTCCGGAGACCCGAGTCGTGCTGATCGGCGATAGCAGTCTCCAAGACGCCAACGCCTTCGCCCATATCATCGACACCCACCCCGGTCGGGTCGAGGCGGCGTTCCTTCGTGACGTTGGCGACGAGGAGCGAACCGAACGGGCCAGGGCGGTTCTCGCCGAGCGGGACCAGCGCGATTCGCCGATCACGCTCATCGCCGACATGGCCGAGATCGTGGTCAAGCTACGCTGACCCGACAGGGCACAGTGACCTTCTCCGACTAGAAATGAAGCATCGCGATGCCGGAAAGAGCCAGACCATGACCAACCAGCCCCGAGCGGACGCCTGGGCCCGGCTGGCCGTCGATTTGAGCCTGCCCGATCGTCGCCTGTCCGCGAGGGTCCCCGGTTGAGGATCCGGCCGCTCGCCGTCGCCGTGACGCTCGTCGTTGCCGCCTGCTCGTCGCCGTCCGACCCGTCGGTCGATGTAGCGTCGTCCGCCGGCTCAACATCGTCGCCTTCCACCGTCACTGCGCCCGCAGACGATGCCGTCGCGGCGGAGACGACGGGCGAGGCGTCCACGACGGTCGCCGAGAACACCTGCCGGCCGATCACGGCGGCCGAGAACGAGCCTGGCCAGCAGGCGGCGATCCAGATCGACCTCGAGGCGGCCGGCAACACGTATCCCGTCCGGCTCTACGTTCCCGGTGACAGTCCGCTGGCGGCTGCGGCCGACGGTCGATACCCGCTGGTACTCGACTGGCACGGTCTCGGCTCCGACGGCTTCCAGCAAGCGTTGCTGACCAACTACGAGGCGGTCGCCGAGGCGGAGGGGTTCATGGTCGCCCACCCAACGGGCGGTGGCGGGTCCGACACC
>JAOUGG010000180.1 GCA_029857855.1 Acidimicrobiia bacterium
GTCGCTCGATGGTCTGGTTCTGCTCGACGTGCCCGATCACGACTCGATCGAGGTCGGCCATCGACTCGAGATGGAGCGCATCGCCGAACACGCCGACCTGCTGCTCTGGGTCACCGATGCCGAGAAGTACGGCGACAAGGCCATGCACGACTACCTTCGTCGCCTGTCGTATCACGGTGCGGTCACGGCGATGGTGCTCAACAAGATCGATCTGCTGACCGCCGAGGACACCAAAGCCTGTGTGGTCGACCTTCAGCGGCTGCTGGCCGCCGACGGCCTCCCCGGTGGACCTGTGCTGGCCGTCTCGATGGCGACCGGAGACGGCATTCCCGAGTTGCGTTCGCTGCTGGCCCGGACCGTGGCCGAACGGCGCGCCATGATCGAACGCCTGCGCGCCGATGTGACCGCAGCCGCCGTGACCCTCCTCGACGACGTCGGGCCGCGCACCGGGTCCGACAGCGTCTCGCCTCGTGTCACCGAACAACTGGCGGCCGAACTCGTCGGCGCCTCCGGTATCGCGGTGGTGACCGACGCCGTCGCAGCCGGCCACCGACGGGATGCGTCGGGGCGGATCGGATGGCCCTTCACCCGGTGGGCGCGCCGGCTCCGGCCCCACCCGCTGCGTCGCCTGCACCTCGGCCGGGGTTCGAGCGGCCGCTCGTCGCTCCCCCAACTCTCGGGTATCCAGATTGCCCGCTCGGAGAACGCCGTCCGCCAGGCGCTGGCCACGGTCAGCGCCGATCTGCCCGATCCGTGGCCCGATCGCATCAGCGAGGTCGGCACGCCGAATCAGGCCCAACTCAACAATCAGCTGGATTCGGTGGTCGGCGGAGCAGCCCGAGCGGCCGGTGGCGGTCGAACCCCCCGGTGGTGGACCGCGGCCAACGCCCTCCAGGTCGCGCTGGCGGTGACGGCGGTCGTCGGGGCCGTCTGGTTGGCCCTGCTGGCCTTTGGCGCCTATCTCCGCCTCCCCGACGTGCCCACCCCCGACATCGCCGACACCGGAATCCCCTACCCGACGACCATGCTCGTCGGGGGTCTCGTGCTTGGCCTGGTGTTGGCCGCCGTGTTCCGCCAAGTGGTGGCGATCGGAGCCCGCCGTCGAGCCTCCACCATGCGGGCCGACGCGGAGGCCGCGGTGGCGCAGGTCGCGCGTGACCTCGTCGTCGATCCGGTCGATCAGGAGTTGGCGGTCCGCAGCCGTCTGCACGAGTTGTTGACGACCGCCGCGGCGGGAGGGTCATGACGGGATCGGTCGACTACCTCAGCGCCGAGTGGTTTCGAGACGCGGATGAGGCCCTGGCCGGCCTGACCCCGATTCCGAGCGCGGTGACCGTGTCGGTTCGGGTCGTCGATCTGCCTCGGGAGCGCGACGACGTGCCCTACCGGCTCATCCTGGGCCCGGACCGGGTTCGTATCGTGGCCGACGGACACGACGATCTCACCGACGGCGATAGGGATGCGGTCACCCTGACCATGTCGTACGCCATCGCGTCGGCCATCGCCCGCGCCGAGATCGGGGCCCAACGAGCCTTCCTCGACGGCGAGGTCCGCCTTGGGGGCGACACCACGGCCCTTCTCGGACATCAGGCGCAGCTGGCCGAGATCGAAGACCGCCTCGGCGAGCTCCGGGCCCGAACCCGCTACTGAGCCGACCCGACACGGGTACCCTGGCTGCCATGCCGGAGATCCCGGAAGTTCAGGCCCACAGCGAGCGAATGACCAAGGCGTTGGCCGGATGGACCCTCCACCGGTTCGAACCGCTGAACTTCGCCGTGCTCAAGACCTTCAACCCACCCCCCGACGGGGCGGTCGGTCACCGGCTCGTCACCGTCGGGCGGCGGGCCAAGTATCTGATGATGGAGTTCGACAACGGCCACCGCCATGTCGTCCATCTCATGCAGGGCGGCCGCCTGCGACCCGACGAGAAACGATCGAGAAAACCCAAGTTCGGATTGGCCCGATGGGTGTTCACCGACGACAACGGCGAGGACCAGGCCTGGCTCCTGACCGAGGCCGGCACCGAGCGCAAGGCCGGCGTGTGGGTGGTCGACGGCGACCCGCTGCCGGTCGAACCACTGGACCGGCTCGGCCCCGAGGCCACCGGGATCAGCCGCGACGAACTCGCCGAACTCCTCGGCACCCACTCCCGCCGGATCCACGGCCTGCTCCGGGAGCAGACCGTGATCGCCGGACTCGGGCGGATGCTGGCCAATGAGATCTGCTACGAGGCGAAGCTGTCACCGTTCGCCAACGCGTCGAAGCTCGACGCCGACGAGATCGACCGGCTCCACGCCGCCATCGGCACCGTGGTGGAGGCCGCCACCGACCACGAGCGCACCCTGGACGACATCGGCAAGAGCGCGGATCGTCCATCCAAGGTCCACAACCGCGCCGGCGAACCGTGCACCGGGTGCGACGGCACCGTCCACACCGTCGAGTACCGCCGCTACACGGTCTACTACTGCCCGACCGAACAGACCGGCGGCAAGATCCTCGCCGACAACACGACGAGTAAGTTCCTCAAATAGAAGCGACGGTCAACACCGCGAGTTTGCGAAGCAAACTCGTTGAGGTCCGGCTCCGCCGGACCGGCCGCTACTTGATCAGGCCGAGACCCTTCACGGTGTCTCGCTCCTCGACCAGCTCGGCCGCCGAGGCATCGATTCTGGCCCGGCTGAAGTCGTCGATGTCGAGGCCCTGAACGATGGCGTACTCGCCGCCCTTCACCGTGCACGGGAAGCTGGAGATGATGCCCTCGGGCACGTCGTAGGAGCCGTCGGAGGGAACCGACATCGACACCCAATCGCCATCGGGGGTGCCGAGCGCCCAGTCGTGCATGTGATCGATGGCCGCATTGGCGGCCGAGGCGGCCGACGACGCACCGCGGGCCTCGATGATGGCGGCACCGCGCTTGGCCACAGTCGGGATGAAGTCGTTCTCGACCCAGGCCATGTCGTCGACGACCTCGATGGCGTTGCGGCCGTTGACCTCGCAGTGGAACAAATCGGGGTACTGGGTGCTCGAATGGTTGCCCCAGATCGTCATCTTCTTGATGTCGTTGACCGACGACCCGGTCTTGTTGGCCAGCTGACTCATCGCCCGGTTGTGGTCGAGGCGGGTCATGGCGTTGAACTGGTGGGGGTCGATGGCGGGGGCGGCGTTCATGGCGATGAGCGCGTTGGTGTTGGCCGGGTTGCCGACGACCAGCACCTTGATGTCGGAAGAGGCGTTGTCGTTGATGGCCTTGCCCTGGGGACCAAAGATTCCGCCGTTGGCCTCGAGCAGGTCCGCTCGCTCCATACCCGCCTTACGGGGCATGGCCCCCACCAGCAGCGCGTAGTCGGCGTCTCCGAAGGCCACTGCGGCGTCGTCGGTCTTGACCATCCCGGCCAGCAGCGGAAACGCGCAGTCCTCCAGCTCCATGGCCACGCCGTCGAGTGCGCCGAGGGCCGGCGTGATCTCGAGCATCTGGAGGATCACCGGCTGGTCCGGACCGAGGAGATGGCCGGAGGCGATGCGGAACAACAGGCTGTAGCCGATCTGGCCGGCGGCGCCGGTCACCGTCACTCGAGCTGGGGATGTGGACACGATGCGACTCCTTCTCACCGACTCGTTCGGTGGCGTTCACCGCCGATCGTAGCCGCTCGCAGCCGGTACCGGCAGCTCAACGGCTGCTCGCTCCTATCCTGCGACGGAATGCGCATCGCCAGCTGGAACGTCAACTCGCTGCGGTCCCGCGTCGACCTGGTCGGCCGCGTGCTCGATCGACTGGAACCCGACGTGATCCTCGTCCAGGAGACGAAATGTCGGAACCAACACTTCGACGACCTTCGTCACAATCTGTTCACCGTGCGGGGCTACGAGGTCGCCCACCACGGTCGCGACCACTGGAACGGGGTGGCCATCGCCTCTCGCATCGGACTGCGATCGGTCGAGGTCGGATTCAGTGGCGCCCAACAGCCGCCGTTCGACGAGGCCCGGCTGATCACCGCCGAGGTCGGAGCCGCCTCGACGAGCCTGCGCGTGGTGTCACTCTACGTTCCCAACGGCCGGGCGCTCCACGATCCCCACTACCTCTACAAGCTGGTGTGGCTGGAACGTCTGCGCGGTGATGCCATCACCCGGGGCTGGCTCGACTCGCCAACGGTGCTCGCCGGCGACTTCAACGTGGCTCCGACCGATCAGGATCTCTACGATCCGCGCCGGTGGCGGGGAAAGAAGCATGCATCGCCACCCGAGCGGGCGGCCATCGCCGCGCTCGGCGATCTCGGTTTCGTCGACGCCGCCCGCACCCTCAACCCGGACACACCCGAGTTCACCTGGTGGAACTACCGCCAAATCCTGGCCGACGACCGGGGGCTCCGCATCGACTTGTCTCTGATCTCGGCGCCGCTGTGGCCGAGGGTCGCGGCGTGTTGGGTCGATCGGGAGGCCAGGGCCGCCGACCACCCGTCCGACCACGCACCGCTGATCACGGATCTGATCGACTGACGGTCGATGCGGGCCCGGCGCCGTTGCCGGCGTTCCGGGTGTTGCCAAGCCAGGCCTGATGAAGCCCGTGGTAGACACCCGATCCCTTGGCCACGAGTTCGTCGTGGGACCCCACGTCGACCAGACGGCTCCGGTCGAAGACCAGCACGAGGTCGGCGACCTCGGCCGTCGACAGCCGATGGGCGATCGACACCATGGTGCGACCCTCGGCCAGTCGCCGGAGCGCCTGGGTCAGGGCCTGATCGGTTTCGGGATCGACGGCGGAGGTGGCCTCGTCGAGGATCAGGAGCCCGGGGTCGGCCAACTGGGCCCGGGCGAGGGCCACCAGCTGACGTTCACCGACCGACAGGTTCTCGCCCCGCTCCCCAACCTCGGTGTCGAGACCGTGCTTCTCGAGCCACCAGCCGAGTCCCAGCCGCTCGAAGGCTGACACGATGTCGGCCTCGGAGGCCCCTTCGGTCTCCGACGACACGCCGAATCCGACGTTGTCGGCGATGGTGCCGTCGAACAGGAAGCCGTCCTGCGGGACCATCCGGACCGAATGCACCCTCGATCGGGGCGACACGAGCCGCAGGTCGACACCGTCGACCAGTATCCGACCACCGGTCGGATCGGCCAAGCGGCACAGGAGTTTGGCGAAGGTCGTCTTGCCCGATCCGGTCTCGCCGACGATGGCCAGGTTGACCCCGGCCGGGATGACCACCGACACGTCGGTCAAGGCCTGCTCGCCGTCGCCGTAGCTGAAGTCGACGTGCTCGGCCTCGATCCGGAGCGGACCGAGAGGCAGATCCCGGGCTTCGTCGTCGGCGGGTTCGACCACCTCGATCGGATGGTCGAGCACCGAGAGGATCTTGTTCCCGGACGCCGCGGCCACCTGCGTCTGATCCAACACCTCCGAGATCGAGGCAACGGGCTCACGAATGAGATTGACGAGGAACAGCACGGCGACCAGCTCGCCGGCCTCGAGGCCCCACGCCTGCCGCTGCCACAGACCGATGACGAGGACCGCCGCCATCGACAGTGCGCCGAACACGTCACCGACGACGAACAGCGACGCCATGTAGCTGTTGGCCCGCATGCGGGTGTGGTAGCGGCGGCCGATGGCGGTGTCGAGCTCGTTCCGGAAGCGCTCCTCGGCCCCGTAGGCCCGAACCACCGGGGTGCCGGTGATCATCTCGGAGAAGGCGGCCAGCATGTCCGACACCCGGTTCCGGTAGGCGTCGTAGACGGCGATCTGTCGCAGCTGCACCCAGCGGAGCAGCGGCAGCACCGGCAGATGGACCACCAGCACCAGCAGAGCGAGCTGCCACGAGTAGAAGGCGAGCACCAGACCGATGCCGACCATCATCACCGGATCGATCGACCACACGTACAGGCCCCACTGGGCGAAACGGGCCAGCGTCTCGGCGTCGCTCGTGACCCGCGAGACGAGCAGCCCCTTACGGGTCTCGTTGTGATCGGCGATCGAGAACCGATGGATGCGATCGAACGTGCGGATACGCAGGTTCGTGATGGCGAGTTCGGCCTGGCGAAACAGGCGCCG
>JAOUGG010000286.1 GCA_029857855.1 Acidimicrobiia bacterium
ACCGGGGGCGTCGGGCCAAAACGTAGGCGGCCAGTCCACCAACCAGGAGGCAGAGGATGGTCGACGAGACGGTCATGATCACCGTGTTCTTGAGCACGGTGATGAACTGAGCGTCATCGAACAGGTTCTGGTAGTTCTTCCACGTCGGCACGAAATCGAAGAACCGCGGAGGGTTGGCGAAGGTGTCGACTCGGCTCTTGACACTGGTGGACAGCGTCCAGAACACGGGAAAAAGTGCGACGATCATGGCGCCGACCAGGACAAGGTAGGACACAAGTCGGCCGAGGACGACACGTGGTGGCCGCCGTCTGGCCGTTGGGAGCCTGGACCCGCCGGTCATGGTTCGATCCTGGCCGCCTGGGCCCACAGGAAGTACAGGGGGATGGTTATCGCAGTCAGAGCGATGCCGATCGCCGCTGCCCGGGATGTGGCCAGGAAGTTGAAGCCGGTGTTGTAGTTGAGGATGCCGAGGGTCTGGGTCGCGGTGCCGGGCCCTCCCCGGGTGAGGATGAAGATGGCGTCGAACAGCTTGTAGGTGTCGATAATCCTGATGATGAGGATGACACCCAGCACAGGACGGAGCATCGGCAGGATGACATACCAAAAGAGCTGCCATGGCCCGGCTCCATCCACCTTGGCCGCTTCCAGGGGGCTGGTTGACATACCGGCCAGCCCCGCCAGGGTCAGAAGCATGACGAACGGGATCGACTGCCACGAATCCACCAGCACGACGGCGAACAGAGCGGCGAGGTCGTCGCCCAGCCACTGAATGCGGCCCAACCCGACCGTCTCCAGGAGCCAGTTGATGACACCGAGATCACCGTCGTACATGAACCGCCACATGAGCCCGACCGCAACTGGAGTCAACAACATGGGAATCAGCAGGACCGATCGGAATAAGCGAGTGCCCCGCAGGCTCTGGTGTAGAAGAAGGGCCAGTCCGACACCGATAGGAAGCTGTATCACCAAGCCGATGATCATGATCTTGACCGTCGTCAGCGCCGCCTCCCAGAAGACCTTATTGGCGATCTCGGAACGGTAGTTCTCGAAGCCAACGTACTGGGGTGGGACGAAGCCCCCGATTCTCTCGTTGCGCAACGATAGATAAAAGCCGACGGCGATGGGAACCATGATCAGCACCACGATCATGAGCCACGCCGGCAGCGTCAGCACGAGGGAGGTGAGGGACCGACGCCGGGCCGTCGTCATCGACCGTGACGGGGTTGACGTCATGGTCATGTCCTTCGGCCCGGCGCCGCTGTCACCAACGTCTCAGAATCAGCCGTTCTCGGCGGCCAGAATCGGTTCGAGCGTGGACTGAAGGTCGTTCAGGCCGTCCTCCACCGAGCTGGCGCCGGTCATGATGTCGCTCACGTGCTGCACGATGGCGACGTCCATTTCCGGCCAGACTTTGAGCTGCGGATAACGCTCGATACGGCTCGACTCGGGAATGTTGAGCTGGAGCAGGTAGGGCTGCTCGGCGGTGAGTTCGGCATCGCCGGTGATCGACTTGCGGCCGATGGCGGCGGCCCCGGACTCCAGGTAGGCCTTGGCGTTGCTCTTGCCCAATACGAACTCGAGGAACTGCCAGGCCTGGTCCTTGTTGGCCGAGTCGGCGGGGATGCCGATGTTCCAGCCGGCCAGGTGGGTGATGTCGGCGGACCCCTGCGGCATGGGCGCCGTGCCGAGCAAACCCGGGTATTTGTTGGACTCCGGATCCAGGGTCACGCCGTAGTAGCCCGAGTACTGAATCATGGCACCGATGTCCTGGGAGATGAACTTGTTCGTGACATCGTCACCGCTGGCGCTGACCGCACCCTCAGGCGACACATCGAGCAGGCTCTTCAGATATTCGGTGGCGGCGATGGCCTCGGGGCTGTTGACCTGGGGCTGAAGCGAGTCGTCGTAGACCTCGCCACCGAAGCTCCAGACCAGCGTCATCCACCACCAGCTGACATTGGGACCGAAACCGACGATCTGGCCGTCACCCAGGCCGGCGTCCTCCACGGCCTGAGCGTTGCTGTAGTACTCCTCCCAGGTGGTCGCCGGTTCAAGGCCAAGTTCCTCGTAGATGTCGGTGCGGTACCACTGGATCATGGGCTCGGTCGACAGAGTGAGGCCGAGGGTCTGGCCCTCGTACTTGCCGTAGTCCTGCTGACCGACTGAGAAGTCGTCGATATCGTACTCGGCCGACGCGGCCAGATAGTCGTCGAGTGGGGTCATGACCCCGGCGGCCCCGAAGGCAGCCAGGAAGGTGTTGTCGAACTGGGCCACATCGTAGGCGCCGTTGCCCTGCTCGTAGGCCAGGAGCTGTTTCTGGTGGGCCTCACCGTAGGGCACCTCTTCGAAGGTGACGGCGATCCCGGTATCGGCGGTGAATTCATCGGCGAAGGATTTGATCGCCTCGGCCGACGGACTAGGAATCAGGAAGACCTTGATCGCTCCTGCTTCGCCAGCGGTTGCTTCATCGCCTGCGTCGGCCGGTTCCTCTTCGGCCGCTTCGCTTTCGTCGGAACTCGTGTCAGCGGTTTCTCCGCTGTCGGTGGCCGTATCGTCGCCGGCCCCGGTGTCCTCGCTGCTACCGCAGCCGACACTCACGAGCGCCAGTACGAGCGCGACCACTAGCGCACGAATCCACACCCGACGTTCGGAAGTACTCATGGATTTCTCCCCCTGTTCGTCGGACCCTCCTCAGGTCCGTCTCGATTCATCCTTGCACAGCGGGTTCAATTTGGTCAATACTGTTTCCCGAATCGTCAAGGTGTCTGATACGGACGATCGGGCCGAACACCATGGAGGTGGCCTGTGGCCAAGTGTTTCGAGATCGAGCCGGGCCACGATCGCACGGTCCTGGTCGTCGTGGCCCATGCCGACGACGTCGCCCTGTTCATCGGCGGCACCGTGGCCCGCTGGTCCGACGCTGGCTGGCGGGTGGTCGTGGTCAGGGCAACCGATGACCGGTGGGACTCAGTCGACCTGACCGAGGACCTGACGATCGAATCGGCGAAACGGGAACTGGCGGCGGCGGCCGCCGTGCTCGGTGTAGCCGAGGTGATCGACCTCGACTATCCGACCGACACTCTGGGCGACGCCAGTGAGATCGAGCTGAGAGAACACATCATCCGCCTGATACGTACCTGCCGGCCTCACACCCTGGTCACGTTCGATCCATACGGGATGTTCGGGGAGGACAATCAGGACCACCTCAAGGTTGCTGTCGCCACGGACGAGGCGTTCTGGACCGCCCAGTTCGACAAGCACCACCCCGAGCATCTGGAGGCCGGACTGGAACCCCACGGTGCGGCCGAACGCTGGTATTTCGCCCGGCGGGTGGTAGAGGTCACCGACGTCATCGACATCTCAACCGTGATGGGCCGCAAGGTCGACGCGGTGCTGTGCCATCACACCGCGATGATCAACTACATGCACCAGCTGTTACTGCAGGGCCGCACCGCCGGATGGAACGTGCCATTGCTGGAAGCGGCTCGAGCCGGAGATTTGCGGCCAGTGTTGGAACCGCTGGTGATCGAGGGTGCTCACCGGGTAGGCGAACGCCACGGCTTGACGATGGCCGAGCAGTTCCGGGTGGTCCGCCTCGGCGGGTTGGCAGACTGGTTCGCCGAACACGGTGCGCCGTCGGAATGAGCCGACCAAAACTCGGAACAATCACAGGAGAAACGACGATGTTGGGAGACGCCAAAGGGTTCGCTACCGACTACGGCCGCGGCCTGTTGGGGCCGCTGACCGAGTCCTTGGACCGGTTCGGGGTGGTGACCCAGCACGAGCCATGGGATGCGGTCGGGTCCCAGGTGGCAGGTCAGCCGACGTGGGTGGTGATGGCCGACGATCTGTCGCCCGAGCACCTCGACGGGCTGGTCGACAATCTGCAACCGGTGTCGGCGGTTATCGGTATCGGCGGGGGCACGGCGATGGACACCGCGAAGTGGCTGCACTGGCGATGGCAGACGCCGTTGTATCAGCTGCCCAGCCTGCCCAGCGTCAACGCCTGTTTCACCAGAATGACAGCACTGCGGGACCGGGGTGGCGTGCGCTACGAGGGAGATGCGGAACCGGAGCGGGTCCTGGTCGACTTCGACCTGTTCGCAGCGGCACCACCGGAGCTGGTACGGGGCGGGATCGGCGACGTGCTGTCGTGCCACACCGCCCGATTCGATTGGGAGTTGGCAGTCGCAGCCGGTCACGATCCCGGGTGGGATGACGAAGCGGCGGCCATGTCGTTGACCTACCTCGACGAGCTCGCTGAGCTTGCCCCCCAGCTCGCCGCCGGCGCCGATATCGGTGTCCAGCGGTTGATGGAGTGCCATCGCGATATCGGCTGGCGCTGCCACGACCTCGGTCACGCCCGATTCGAGGAGGGGTCGGAACACTTTTTCGCCTATTCGTTCGAGGCCGTGACCGGAAGAACGATCATGCACGGTGAGCTGGTGGCACTCGGCGTTCAGGTGATGTCGACGCTTCAAGGAAACGACCCGGAGCGGGCCCGGTCGATCATCGAGGCCAGCGGCATGCGGCACCGCCTCGACGAGCTCGACGTCACCTGGGATGAGGTGGAGCGGTCACTGGTGGCGTTACCGGTCTTCGTGGAGGGCCAGGGGCTGTGGTATTCGGCGGCAAACGGCCTGGCAGTGGGGGAAGCGGAACTGACTGCCGTTCACCGGGCGTTGGATTGGTAGGAATCGACTTGTGAGCATTTCATGAGTATGTGGTCGGAGATGGCGGAACAACCCGAGGTGATCCGCCGGGTGATGACCGTCAACGCCAATCGGATCGAGCAATTCGTCGAGCTTGGCGGGGGCGACGTCGACCACGCGCTCATCGCGGCTCGGGGCACATCCGACAATGCCGCCCGCTACGCCCAATACGCATGGGGTGTTCGCAACCGACTGTCGGTCGGACTGGCCGCTCCATCCCTTTTCGGGCTTTACAGCGCGGCACCGTCGCTGACCGGAGCGCTCGTCGTGGGGATGTCGCAGTCCGGCCAGTCTCCCGATGTGGTGGAGGTACTGCATGAGGCA
>JAOUGG010000316.1 GCA_029857855.1 Acidimicrobiia bacterium
CCGACGTCGACACAGAGGCGGTGATCCAATCGGTCATCGGCCCCGCTCTCGACCGTCTCGATCAGCGCTGGTCCGACCTCGATTCCTATGTCGGCTTCTTCCGGGTCCACCCTGCGTTCAGCCCGCCCAACGACTGGCACCGGGCCGCCGACGCCTACGTGCGGTACGACGCCGTGATCGACGACGCCGGTCTGTTCCGGTCGAGCGTCGTCAAGGATGCGGTGTTGGTCGACGGGGGAGCGGCCATTGTCGACCCGGAATCGTCCTCCGCGCTCCGGCGCATCGACAAACCATCGGTGCTGCTGTGGGCCCCTCGTGGCATCCTCGACCAGCGACCGGGTCTCTATCACCCTGAGCAGATCGCCTCCGCCGCGTCCGATCTCGGTCACCTCACGCCGGTCCTGGTCGACGACACGAATCACT
This sequence comes from Acidimicrobiia bacterium, assembly GCA_029857855.1. Taxonomy (GTDB): domain Bacteria; phylum Actinomycetota; class Acidimicrobiia; order Acidimicrobiales; family SZUA-35; genus JAHELU01. The sequence continues at coordinate 424 of JAOUGG010000316.1, forward strand.
ACACGATTCTCGTCGCCCCCGACGGAGCGTCCCGGACCGTTGACACGATCCTGGATCTTGTCGGTTGAACCGCGACCGTACCGCCATCTGACCAGGTTCCTTGACCGGCCCGGTGGTGGACCTAGACTTGACAACGAAAACTGACGAAGGCGGAATCGTCAAGCTACGGGAGCGACACACGTTGCACATTCGAACATCCGGAGAGCCGGTTGAAACAACCCTGCTCGTCAGCAACCTCCAGTTCCCCGAGGGGCCGGTGTGGCTTTCGGACGGCTCGGTGCTCGTGGTGGAAATCGCCCGAGGAACCCTGACCAGGGTGTCGCCCGAGGGCGACGTCGACGTCGTGGCCGATTTGAAGGGGGGACCGAACGGTGCCGCCGTCGGACCCGACGGCAGGATCTATGTGTGCAACAACGGAGGGTTCACCTGGAGCGAGGTCAACGGCCTCACGGTTCCCGGCAACCAACCCGACGATTACACGGGCGGCAAGATCCAGCGGGTCGACCTGCAGACCGGCGAGATCGAGGTGCTCTACGACGAGGTCAACGGCATCATGCTGCGGGGGCCCAACGATCTGGTGTTCGACGACAGCGGCGGTTTCTGGTTCACCGACCACGGGAAGATACGGCCCCGGCAGCGCGACCGGGGCGGCCTGTACTACGCCAGAGCCGACGGTTCGGAAATCCGGGAGGTCGTCTATCCGCTCGACGCGCCGAACGGTGTCGGGCTTTCTCCCGATCAGGACATTCTGTACGTGGCCGAGACCTATCAGGGTCGGATCTACCAGTGGCCGCTGTCAGGCCCCGGCGAGATCGCCGGCTACTTCGGCCCCGAGCACCGGGGTGAGGTGCTGGCCGACCCGGAGGGAGGGCCGTTGTTCGACTCCCTGGCCGTCGACTCCCTCGGCAACGTCTGCGTGGCCACCGTCCGCAAGGGTGGCATCACCAGCATCACCCCCGACGGTGCGCACCGGTTCATCCCGTTCGACGATCCGCTCACCACCAACATCTGTTTCGGCGGGCCCAACCACGACATCGCGTTCGTCACGCTCTCCGGGTCGGGGCGCCTCGTCTCGTGTCCCTGGGAGGTTCCGGGGCTCGAGTTGGCCTACAACCTGTAGCTCGGACGGTCTCGGCAGCGGAGTGACCGCCCGGTAGTCTGGTCGCCAATGGCGCAGAGCTACTGGATCGAAACGCTGGGTTGCCCAAAGAATCAGGTCGACTCCGACAAGTTGACCGGCACCCTGACCGCCGACGGTCTGGAGCCGGCCGACTCCCCGGACGACGCCGACGTGGTGGTGATCAACACCTGCGCGTTCATCGAGGAGGCCCGCCAGGAGTCGATCGACACGATCCTCGCCTTCGACGGGGGCCGCAAGGCCGGCTCACGGCTCGTCGTCACCGGCTGTCTGGCCGAGCGCTACGGCGACGAACTGTCGGTTGCCCTTCCGGAGGTCGACAGCGTCGCCCCGTTCGGCGCGTCGCTGCTCGCCGATGTCGCAGGGGAGCAGGCTGCCGGTCCGGACGGGCCCTCAACCGCCGTTCCGGTTACGCTCGGGGCCACGAAGGCAGCCCGGCGGTCGTCGTTCGACCTCCTCGAGCTGCCCCGGCCCGCGGCATCGGCCCCCTGGGCCTATGTCAAGGTGGCCGAGGGCTGCGATCGGAACTGCGGATTCTGCGCCATTCCGAGCTTCCGGGGTAAGCAGCGCTCCCGATCGGAACAGTCGATCCTGGCCGAGATCGAACAGCTCGGCGTGGCCGAGGTGGTGCTTGTCGCCCAGGACCTCGCCGCCTACGGGCGCGACCAGGGTCGCGGCGAACGGCGGATCGTGCCACTGGTTCGGGCCGCCGCCGAACTCGTCCACCGGGTCCGCCTGCTCTACCTCTATCCGTCGGATCTCGGCGACGAGCTGATCGACACGATCTGCGGCACGGGGGTTCCGTACTTCGACCTGTCGCTCCAGCACGTGTCGCCTCCGCTCATGCGCCGGATGCGGCGCTGGGGCGACGGAACCCGGTTCGCCGAACGGATCGAGGCCATCCGGGCCCGGGAACCCGCCGCCACGTTCCGCTCCAACTTCATCGTCGGCTACCCCGGCGAGACCGAGGCCGACCACGATCTACTCCTCGGTTTCGTCGAGCAGGCCCGGCTCGACTGGTGCGGGTTCTTCGCCTACTCCGAGGAGGAGGGCACGCACGGGGCGACGCTCGACGGCAAGGTACCGCCGGGACTACGTTCGGAACGACTGGCGGAATTGCGTGAGCTCCAGGATCGCATCACGGCCGAGAGCCGGGCCGAACTCGTCGGGGAACGGTTGGAGGTCCTGGTCGACGATGTCGGCCGCGGACGGTCCGTGCGGGAGGCCCCGGAGATCGATGGGATCATCACCGTCGACCCGACACTCGAGGTCGGCTCTCTGGTGACGGTGACCGTCGAAGGGGCCGAAGGCCCCGACCTCCACGCCTCGGCGGCGCCGGATGCGAATGTCTCCGAGGTGCCGGTCGGTGGCTGACAGCCCGATTCGACAGCAGGATGAACGCATGGACTTCATCGGTCGATCCCGTTGGGCGCTGGCGGCCAACGCCCTCACCATCGCCAGGATTGTGTTGGCACCGGCGCTGGCCATGATGATCCTCTATCGCAACCCGTGGTGGGTGAGCTTCTGGTTCGGCTGGTTCCTGGGGTTCACCGACCTTCTCGACGGCCGCCTCGCCCGCCGCACCACCCCGACCCGGGTGGGCGCCTTTCTCGATCCGCTGGCCGACAAGGCCGTGGTGCTACTGGCCGGGTTCGCACTGGTCGGAATCGATCGATTCCACTGGCTGCCGGTAGCCCTGATCACCGTGAGGGAAGTGGCGATCATGATCTACCGGAGCTACTGGGGCCGGCGCGGTCTGGCCATCCCCGCCCGGACATCGGCCAAGTACAAGACCTTGGTGCAGGGTATGGCCATCGCCGCCGCCCTGTGCCCCGCTCTCGACGGCGCGCTGTGGGTGGCCGACGTGCTGCTGTGGTTCGCAGTGGCGTTCACGCTCTACAGCGGCCTGCAGTACGCCCGCGACGGACAGAGCGCGCTCCGAGTGACAGGGCAGCGCTGAAGGCCCGGTCGGCGTCCGTCGGCGTGATGCTGGCGGCCGTCGTGCTGGCGGGTTGTGTCGGCGGCGGGCCCTCGGGTCGGGCGTCGAGCGGGTCGTCCGCACGATCGACGGCCGGTTCCGGCGACGCGGCCGGTACCGGAGGCGGCGCAACTCGGGCCGCGCCGCCGGACGAGGCCCCCGACCCGGTCGAGTACACGCCGACCTTCGACGACGGGTCGTGCCCGTCGAACTTCCCCCTGGAACTCGAGCCCCGGTGCGGAACCGTCGATGTGCCGTCCGACTGGGCGACGGGGGAGGGTACGGTCGGCCTGGCGGTCGCCGTGTTCCCCTCCACCGCGACCGATCCCGCGGCGGACCCCGTGGTCTATCTCGAGGGCGGCCCCGGCGGCCACGCACTCGAGACGCTGGTGTTCTCGGCCGACACGCTCCTGCGGCCCCTTCTCGAACGAAGCGACGTTATCGTCTTCGATCAACGGGGCGCGGGCCTTTCGACCCCCGGCCTCACCTGCCCCGAGGTGACCGAGGCGACACGGGAGGCGGAGGACACACCGATCCTCGACAACGCCGAAGGCGAGCGCCTGTATCTCGACGCGCTCGGCGCATGCCGCGACCGGCTGGTCTCGTCCGGCGTCGATCTGGCCGACTTCAACTCGTTCAACAACGCCCACGACACCGACGCCATCCGGCGCGCCCTCGGCTACGAACAGTGGAACCTGTTCGGCGTCTCGTACGGAACCAAGCTCGGCCTCGAGTCGATGCGGCAACACCCCGACGGGATTCGCGCCGTCGTCCTCGACTCGGTCTATCCACCCGAGGTCGACTCGGTGGCCGAAAACCCCCACACCTTCATCGCCTCCTACGAGCGGGTGGTCGAGGCCTGCAAGGCCGAGCCCGCCTGTGCCGCTCAGGGTGATCTTGCGGATCGCCTCGCCGAGTTGGCCACGGCGCTCCAGGCGAACCCGGTTGAGGTCGAGGTCACCGACCATGTCTCCGGCGTCGTCGACGACGTGTATCTCACCGGCGACGCGCTGGTCGGCATCGTCAGCCAGGCCCTCTACTCGCCCACCTGGTTCACCGACCTGCCCGAGTTGGCCTCCGACCTCGAAGCCGGTCGGACCGGGGTGGCCGCCCAGTTCCTGAGCCAGCAGCGAACCCTGGAACGCTACGTGTCGGAGGGGATGTTCTGGGCGTTCAGCT
>JAOUGG010000182.1 GCA_029857855.1 Acidimicrobiia bacterium
GCAAACCTGGTCTCGGGAACAGATCTGTGCCGCCGAACCCCAGGTTTCCAGAGGTGTCATCACCGGGGTGTTTTCACCTCACACCGCGGTCGTCAACCCATACGAGGCGGTGTTTGGGCTGGTCGAGGCGGCTGTGGCCAACGGAGTCCAGTTCCACCCCAACAGCCCTGTCAGCGACCTCAACCACAATGGCGACACCTGGACCATCACCACACCTACCGCCACGCTCGGTTCCCGGTTCGTCATCAACGCCGCCGGGCTCGGCGCCGCCGCCATCGCCCATATGGCCGGGGTTGACGGCTTCGAGATCCGTGGCCGAAAAGGTGAGGAGTACCTGCTCGACAAACGGCTCCGCCACCTCGTCCGCCACGTCATCTACCCCTGCCCCACCCCCGTCAGCAAGGGCACCCTCGTCATCCCCACCTACGACGGCACGATCATGGTCGGCCCCACCGCCGAACAGGTCGACAACCTCGACGACACCACAACCACCACATCCGGCGAGTCCAAGGTGTTCACCGAAGCTCGTCGGCTCGTGCCCTCCCTCAGCGAACGAGACATCATCGCCCAGTTCGCCGGCACCCGAGCAACGATCGAAGGCGACGACTTCCTCATCGGCCCCACCGAGGCTGCGGGATTCATCAACGTTGCCGGCATCCAGTCACCCGGCCTCACCGCCGCCCCCGCCATCGCCCGCTACGTCGCTGACCTTCTCCACCACGACGACTTGGAGATGACGCCGCGATCACATCTCAACCGGATCGAGCGGCCGATCCATTTCGCCTCCCTCACCACCGACGCCCAACGGGCTCTCGCCGACGACGACCGGCGCTACCGGCGGATCGTGTGCCGCTGCGAATTCGTTACCGAAGGCGAAGTGTGCGACGCCATCGAACGGGGGGCCACCACCGTCGACGGATTGAAGTTCAGGACCCGGGCCGGTATGGGTCGCTGCCAGGGCGGCTTCTGCGCCACGAACTGCCTGGAGCTCCTGTCGAGCGAACTCGGAATCAAGATGTCAGAGGTCACCAAACGGGGCCCGGGGTCATGGCTGGTCCTCGACCGACCCGACGGCACCACCCCCTTTGCCGATGACGAGACCGACGCCCGCGCCGATGCCAACGCATCGCCGGTCGAGGACGGGTCATGATCGACAACCGACCCCATCTCCTGCACTCGAAATACGATGTGGTTGTCGCCGGTGGCGGGCCTGCCGGCCTGGGAGCGGCGATGGCAGCCCGCAACGCTGGGGCGGAACGTGTTCTCGTCGTCGACCGCGAAGCTGAAGCCGGAGGAATTCTGCTTCAGTGCATCCACTCCGGGTTCGGTCTCCACCATCTAGGCCAGGAACTGACCGGGCCCGAATACGCCCAACGCATCCTCGAGCAGGCACTCGACGACGGCGTCGACGTGCTCACCAACGCGTATCTGCTCGACATCGACAACGACCAGAACCTCAAGCTGCTTTCCGTCGACCACGGGGTCTCCATCCTCGATACCCGGGCAACCGTGCTGGCGATGGGCGCCCGGGAACGAACTCGAGCCGCCATCCGCATTCCCGGTGCACGCCCCGCCGGGGTCTTCACCGCCGGCGCCGCCCAGCGGTTGGTCAACCTGAACGGTGTCCTGCCCGGCCGACGGGTTGTCATCCTCGGATCGGGCGACATCGGGTTGATCATGGCCCGCCGCCTCACCCTCGAAGGGGTCGAAGTGGCCGGGGTGTTCGAGCTGATGCCTTACGCCAACGGCCTGAGCCGCAACATCGTGCAGTGCCTTCACGACTTCGACATTCCCCTGCACCTGTCCACCACGGTCGTCGAAATCCATGGCCGTGATCGGATCGACAAGGTCACCGTCGCCCCGGTGGACGATCACCTCACGCCCGTGCTTTCGAAAGCCTGGGAAGTTCCGTGCGACACGCTGCTGGTATCGGTGGGCCTGATCCCCGAAAACGAACTGTCCCGCGAACTGCGGTTGCGGCTCGACCCCACCACGTCGGGACCGATCGTGTCGAGCACGATGGAAACATCCCGGGACGGCGTGTTCGCCTGCGGCAACGTGGTACACATCCACGACCTGGTCGATTTCGTCAGCGCCGAAGCCGAGCTGGCCGGGGGCCACGCCGGCCGATTCGCTTCCGGGGTTCGGCCACCGCATGACAACGTGCGGCTCCAACCGGGCGCCAACGTTGCCTACTGCGTACCCCACACCGTGACCACCGATCAGCCGCACACCGTCTACCTCCGGGTCCGCAAGCCGTTGGAGAAGAGCATGCTCCGGCTCCGGGACTCCGAAGGTGCTGTGGTCCACGAGCGTCGCCTTCGGTACGTGGTGCCGGCCGAAATGGTCACCCTGAAGCTCCGTCCCGGCGTGCTCGAGGGGTTCCAGGGTGACGCCCTCCAGGTGGAGGTGATGCCCCGATGACCGACGACGAAACCACCACCTACGCCTACTTGTGCATCGGCTGCCCACTCGGCTGCCGGCTCGAAGTCGACGAGGACGATCAGGGCGACATCATCGAAATCCGGGGGTCATCGTGCCGGAAAGGCGACCGGTACGCCAAACAGGAACACACCGACCCCCGCCGCAATGTCACAACCACCGTGGCGATCAGCGGAGGGATCTGGCCACGACTCCCGGTCAAAACCAACGGCGAGATCCCCAAGGATCAGGTGCTGGAGGCGTGTGAAGAGCTGCGCCGGGTACGGGTGCAGGCTCCGGTGAAGATGGGCGACGTGGTGCTCGACAATCTGCTCGGCACCGGCTGTGCCGTGATCGCCACCCGCGACATGCCCGCAATCGACTAGTCAGCTGCTCCTACAACTCAAGCCTTGGTTGGCGCCCGGTGAGAGTTCTGGGGCACGGTGGTAATGTCAGTACCACCAGAAAGCGATACCAGCCAGAGGTAGAGGTATGCACCAGTTTGTGGGGTATCACCGACCGAAGTCGATCGCCGATGCGGCCGGCTTACTCGAACGTCCGAACCGTATGGCTCTGGCCGGGGGCACGACCATCTCCCATGACGGTGGTGGGACGCCGATTGAACTCGTTGATCTGCAATCCCTTGGCCTCAGCGGTATCTCCGCCAACGGATCTCAAGTCGAAATCGGAGCCACGGCAACGCTGCAGGCCCTTGTGGACAGCGACCTCATTCCAGACTTGATTCGTGACACGGCCAAAGCCGAGCAGCCCAGCACCCTGAGAGGCCTTGCCACGGTTGGCGGTAGCGTCGGTGCCGCCGACGGAGAGAGCGTGCTGGTGGCAGCGCTCCTCGTTCACGAGGCAACCGTGGCCTTCGCCGATGAGCGATCGGTACCTCTTGAAGAGGTTCTGGCAGACGGGCTTTCCCACGGCGATCTCATCGTCAGCGTCTCTGTTGCCACAGGAGGGGCGACAGCCATGGCTGCGACCGGGCGGACACCACGAGATGTTCCGATAGTTGCCGCGGTTGGCCGAATTGGCCCCGACGGCACGCGCCTGGCCGTGTGCGGGGTTGGCCCAGTACCTCAGCTCGTTACCGAGGTATCGCTCGGTCAGCTCGACCCGCCCGGCGACTTCCGAGGGAGTGCTGCCTACCGCATGCACCTCGCCGAAGTGCTGACAGCTCGTGTCCTCGGGGAGCTGTCATGACCACAATCACCATCGAACTCAACGGCGAGCCGACAACTGTTGACGCAGAACCGCACGAGTCACTCTTCAGGGTTCTACGCCAGCTGGGCATGTTCTCGGTGAAGTACGGTTCGGACACTGGTGAAACCGGGGCGGCTGCGGTGCTGCTCGACGGTGTTCTCGTGTCTTCCGAGGTGGTGTTGGCGCTGCAGGCCGATGGCCACCGCGTAACGACCGTGGAGTCGTTGAATACCGAGTCGGGGCTGCATCCCATTCAGGCCGCGTTCGCAACGACGGGTGCGCTGCAGTCCGGCTATTCCGCCGGCGCCATGGTCTTGGGCACGATGGCACTACTCGAGCGCACCCCTGACCCTTCCGAGGAGGACATCCGCGACATGTTGTCGGGGATCCTCGATCGTGAGACCGGTTACGTGAAGCCGGTGGAGGCGGTGCTCAGGGCCGCCGCGGCGATGCGAGGGGACTCGGTCGAGCCGTACGGCCCGCTTGTTGTTCCGACGCTTACCGATGGCACCAACCCCGCCACGATCGACCCGAATGATGCTGGTCCCACTGCTTCGCCCGCCGTCCCGAGGGTCGTTCCCTCCATCGACGTTCCAGAAATGGCCGTAGTTGGCAAAGGGGAGGTCAAGGTTGACGCCCTGAAGCTGGCCAAGGGCAATCCCGCCTTCACAGACGACATTGAACCTCGAGGCATGCTCTATGCCAAGGTCTTGCACAGCCCCCACGCCCACGCTCGAATCGTCTCGATCGACGACGCCGCGGCCGTGGCTTTGCCCGGTGTCCACGCAGTGCTGCATCACGGCAATACGCCTCGGGTCAAGTACGCATCGGGCGGCCAATCCTGGCCGAACCCTTACCCCTATGACCAGGTGAGCTTTGACGACACCGTGCGTCACGTTGGTGATCGGGTGGCGGCAGTCGCAGCTGAATCGATCGAACTCGCCGAGGAAGCAGTAAGGCTGATCGACGTCACCTACGAAGTGCTGCCCGCTGTCTTCGATGAGTTGGAGGCCATCGAGCCGGGAGCGCCCGTCATTCACGGCGAGGCTGACACCGACGAGATCTACGACCGTGACCGCAACATCGTGCATCACTTCGAGGCCGAACGGGGCGATGTGGAAGCCGCGTTTGCTGCCGCGCCGAAGGTGTTCGAAGGCACCTTCCGAGTGCACCAGGTACAGCAGGTTCCCATCGAGCCCCACATTTCAATCGCCTGGCTTGACTCAGACGAACGCATGATCGTGAGAACAGCCACCCAGGTGCCGTTCCACACCCGCCGAATGCTTGCTCCGTTGATCGGCATGGAGGTCAAGAACATTCGGGTGATCAAGCCCCGCATCGGTGGCGGTTTTGGTGCCAAGCAGGAGATGCTGATCGAGGACATCGTGGCGCATCTCGCCATCGCCACCCGTCGGCCCGTTCGCCTCGAGCTGACTCGCGAAGAGGAGTTCTGGGCCAGTCGCACAAGACATCCCCAGACGATCACGTTCCGTTCAGCGGTAGACGATGATGGAACGCTCCTGGCCCAGCACATGCGCCTCGTCGGCAACACCGGCGCCTACGGCACACACGGCTACACCGTGCAGGCCGTCAGCGGACTGCGCGGTCTGACTTCATACAACGCACCCAACAAACGTTTTGATTGCGACGTTGCCTATACCAACATCCCGATCCCCGGTGCTTACCGTGGGTATGGCGCCCCTCAGGCCGAGTTCGCTCTCGAAGCGCACATGGAAGACATCGCTCACGCGCTAGGGCGCGACCCACTCGAGTTCAAACGTCAGAACTGGGTGAAGCTCGGCGACGAGTTGAATATTGCTCCTCACATCGGCGAGCGTGCTACCGACGGCACCGTCGAACTGGACGAGTATCCGCGGGTGATGTCGTCCGGCATAGAGGAATGTGTCGCCCAAGGTCAGCGGTCAATTGGTTGGCACCGTCGGCTAGATGCCGCCTGGCGTCAACCGGCCGACCGGCCCCATATCCGTCGCGGTCTCGGCTTCGCGTTCTGCATGCACGGCTCGGGAATTCCCTTCCTCGACATGGGCGGCTGCAGCATCAAGATCAACGATGATGGCTCGTTCAATATGTTGGTGGGCGCCACCGACCTCGGCACCGGTGCCGACACCGTGTTGGGTCAGATCGCAGCCGAGGTTCTCGGGGTGCCGCTCGAGGACATCATCGTGTACTCCTCCGATACCGACGTCACGCCGTTCGACACTGGGGCCTACGCGTCTTCCACCACCTATATCTCAGGCACGGCGGCCATGATGGCGGCCGAGGTGGTCCGCAAGCGGATCAAAGAGCGAGCAGCCGAGATGCTTGGGGTGGAAGAGCCATGCACGCTCGAATTGCACGACCGGCGCATA
>JAOUGG010000184.1 GCA_029857855.1 Acidimicrobiia bacterium
GATTCTAGATTTTGGCGACCTCGGCGAACTGCAACTCGACCGGGGTCTCCCGGCCGAAGATGTTGACGAGCACCTTGAGGCGGAGCTGGTCCTCGTTGATTTCGACGATCTCGCCCTGGAAGTCGGCGAAGGGACCTTCCTTGACCCGGACGGTCTCGCCCATCGTGTACTCGAGGCGGGGGCGACCCTTGCGGGCGCTGTCGTCACCGTCTTCCTTCACGGCCAGGAAGTTCTCGACGTCCTTGCGGGGCAGCGGCGACGGCTTGTTGCCGGCGCCGATGAACCCGGTGACGCCGGGCGTGTTCCGGACCACGAACCATGAATCATCGTCGAGGTGCATGCGGGTGAGGAGGTAGCCGGGGAAGACCTTCTTCTGAACGATGACCTTCTTGCCGTTCTTGAACTCGACGACGTCCTCCATCGGGATGACGACCTCGAAGATCCGCTCCTCCATGTTCATCGACTGGGTGCGGGCGAGGAGGTTGCTGCGAACCTTGTTCTCGTAGCCCGACTGGGTGTGTATCACAAACCAGCGACCGGGGCGGTCGTAGGGCGAATCACGACGGCGGCGACGGGAGCCCTCCTCGGCCTCGGCCTCGGTGGACTCTTCACCTTCGGTCTCCGACTCGCCGGAATCCGATCCATCGGTGTCCTCGACATCGGTGGCGCCTTCGACATCGGCGGCGGCCTCCGGATCCTCGATCTGGTTGGCCTCCTCGTCGGCGGAACCGGCGGTGATGTCGGTGACCGACACGGCCGGTTCGACCACGGCCTCTCCGACCGGCACGTCGGCCGAGGCGTCCACCGTTTCCGCACCGTCGACTGAGGCGTCGATCGATTCGGCTGCGGCGTCGTCGGCCTCGACGGCGGGCGTGGTTTCAGTGATATCGCTCATCAATTACCCTCGGTTCCGGCCCTCAACAGGCTGATGAATCCTTCAGCGAACAAGTAGTCGAGCCCGGCCACCAACAGGGTCACGAACGCGAAGGTGATGACCACCACGATGGTGTAGTTGATCACCTCGCTCCGGGTCGGCCAGATGACGCGGTTGAGCTCGGAGCGCACCTCACCGACGTATTCGCGAGGGGTGACGCGCTCGGTGGAGACCGGGCGGTTGTCCCGCTTGGTCGCTATGGGGTTGCCCTCGCTATCCATCTGGCCTTGCTTCTGCAGATAGCGGCGCTGTTCGCGATTCATCGCCATGTCTTTGATCCTTGTCGAGCGTCTCTGCGGCGTACGTCTCCAAAAGCCGGTCGAGCCGGTGGGCGGACAGACCGACGCCCGGAGCGAACCGTGGACCGAGAGGTATTCCAGATCAGGTCCGGCCCCGGAGGCCATCGAGAGGTGGTCCCGTTGACCACCCACTCCTTACAGACTATTGCCTTGGTTCGGTAAGAACTACGCAGGGCAGGAGGGATTTGAACCCACAACCGTCGGTTTTGGAGACCGGTGCTCTGCCAATTGAGCTACTGCCCTTGGTTTCCGACCGACAAAATCGCCGACCGGAAGCTACACGGTAGCAGCCCGGCAGACCGGAACCGCCTCGGTTTTGGTGACGCCGGCGCTCCGGCACGAAGCGTCAGGCTTTCATCGTCTTGAGCTGGTGATCGGCGGCCTGAAGCCGCTCCGCCAGCTCGGCCACGATCGCCCGGACCATCCTGGGGTTGTCGTCGAGGATCTGCTCGAACCGGTTATAGGGAATCACCAGGAGTTTGGATTCGGCGGCGGTTCTGACCGTCGCGCTGGCCGGCGCCTTGGTGAAGTATCCCAATTCGCCGACGAACTCACCGGCGACGACCTCGGCCACCTGACGACCGTCGATCTCGACGACGGCCGCCCCGCTCTCGAGGACGTACATCTCCTGATGGTGGCGCCCCTGGGAGATCAGGGTGTGGCCCGCTTCCACGGTCACCTCATCGGCCGCGGCGGCGAGATGCTCGATCGCGTCCTTGTCGGCCCCGTTGAACAGGGGCAGATTCTGCAGCCGTTCTGCCTTGGCATCGCTCGCCATCATTCCTCCTGCTGACGTTCCGGTGTTCCGGTGTTCCGGTGAAGACTCTAGCTGGCGAGACGCTGACGGGCGGCCAGCCGAGAGGCGATCACCAGCGCACCGGCCGCTCCTGCGGTGGCCGCGGCGGCGATGCCGCCGATGTAGGCCGCCTTGCGGGACCGGGATGCGGCACCCAGCCGTTGGAGCCTATGGACGGTGCCGCCCGGCTGCAAGGCGAGCAGGATCTCGTTGACCAGGGTGTCGTCGACCGCGAGCCGCTGGTCGCGCAGGGAGGCAAGGGCCCGCAGCAGTTTCTTGTAGTGGGCCAACTCGGCCTGGCACCGCAGACAGGTTTCGAAGTGCGACTTCGCCGTCGGGTCGAGTTCCTCGCCGTCGACCGCGCCCGCCAGTTGCAGGCTGAAGGTCTCGCAGTTGGTCTGCAGCGGCGCGGTCGTGAGTCCGCGGCCCTTACCGCTCGAGTTCTCAGACGGCATGGGCCTGCTCCTCCCCCATCGGATAGAGCGATTCACGCAGCCGCTTCCGGGCCCGGTGCAGCCGGACCTTGGCGGCGGATTCGGAGATGTCGAGTTCGGTGGCGATCGCGTCGTGCGACAGGTCGTAGATGTCGCGCAGAACGACGACCGTTCGCAGCTTCGGCGGCAGCTCCATCAGGGCGGCGACGAGATTGGAGCGCAGGTCGCCGAGATCGGCCTGGAAAACCGGATCCCGATCGGGCACGTCGTCGGCCAGTTCGAAATCCTCGGACAGCTGGTCGTAACGATGACGGCCGCGCCGGCCGAGGAAGGTGCTGGCACAGTTGGCCGTGATGCGATGCAGCCAGGTCGAGAGCTGGGCATCACCCCGGAATTTCTTGAGACCCTTGTGGGCCCGTAGATACGTCTCCTGGACCACGTCCCGAGCGTCCTCCTCATCGCCCACAAGCCGGTAGGCCAGCGTGTAGGTGTCGGCATAGGTTTCTCGTACCAACTCCTCGAAGGCGCGGTGGTCGCCTTCCTTCGCGGCTGCTACGAGTTCGTTCGTTCTGTTCGAATCCACCTAGTAAGACCCCAGCGACGACCATCCGGTTACGTATCCGAGGTCCATGGTAGGCCAAGTCGAAACAAATCCGTAATGGACGGCCCGGGCAGAACCGCAGCCCGATTCACCTCCGACCCGAGGAACCCGGGAGAGGCTAGAGTGCACTCTCCATGGGAGTCTTCATGGAGGGTTACGCCAGTGCCATCGAGGTTCTCGGCGCCGCCGGCGAGGGGCTCCGGGACCGTCGCATCCTCGTGACCGGAGCGACCGGCTTCATCGGTGGTCATGTCGTGGAGCTGCTCCACCATCTCGGCGCGGACGTGCACGCCGTCGCCCGCCAACCCGGATCGACGGTCTCCTTCGACACCCCCGTCACCTGGCACCGCGCCGACCTCACCGATGCCGCCGCAACCGCCGAGGCGGTCAAGGCGGTTCGGCCGGAGATGATCGTCCACCTGGCCGGCCTGGTCAAGGGTGCCCGCGACCCCGATCTGCTCCTGCCGATGTTCGCAGCCAATACGGCGTCGGCCGTGCACTTGCTCGACGCCGCCCGCCGCTTCGACGTCGCCCGGGTGCTGCTCGCCGGTTCGCTCGAGGAGCCGGACGAGCCCGCTCAGCTGGCGGCTTCGCCTTACGCCCTCAGCAAGGCGGCCGCCCACCTCTACGGCGACTACTACCGAGCGACCACGGCGGTCGAGGTGGTGAATCTTCAGATCTTCATGGTCTACGGGCCGGCCCAGCTCGACGAGGCCAAGTTGATCCCTTACGTGATCCGGTCGCTGCAGGCAGGCGAGGCGCCGTCGTTGTCGACAGGTACCCGTCTCGTCGACTGGGTGTACGTCGGTGACGTCGCCGAGGGGATCGCCCGGGCCTGTGTCGGAGCCGCCGCCGAGCACCCGGTTCCGCTCGGCACCGGTTCACTGGCCACGGTGCGCGATGTCGTCGAGACAATGATCGATCTGGCGGAGGTAGAGGTGGAGCCCCGATTCGGTTGCGTCGCCGACCGCAGTCGCGAGGTGGAGAAGGTGGCCGACATCGACACCACACGGCAACTTCTCGGCTGGGTTCCCGCCGTAGACTTGCGCGAAGGTCTGGCGGCAACACTGAGTTGGTACGGAGGAGCGTGATGGTTGCAAGTGGTGCCGACGGCCGCAAACGGATGCGGGCGTTCATGGAGCAGGCCTTTCCGCTCTGCCGGTCGATCACCGGCGACGGGGTACGGGCCACGCTCGATCTGATCGACACCGAGCTGCAGGCCGCCGACAACGTACCGTCGCTGTTCCGTCATGAGGTTCCCACCGGCACACCGGTACTCGACTGGACGGTTCCCAACGAATGGAACCTCCATCGGGCAACCCTCGACGGGCCACTGGGCCGGGTGCTGACCACCGACGACTCGAACCTTCACGTCGTGTCGTACTCGGTCCCGACCGAGGTCGAGTTGGATCTCGACGAGCTGCGACCCCACCTTTTCACCCTGCCCGATCAGCCCGACGACATCCCCTACCGCACCACCTACTATCGGGAGGCGTGGGGGCTTTGCATGACGCACCGCCAGTACGAGTCGCTCCCCGAGGGGCTTTATCGGGTCACGATCGACACCACACTCGAGCCGGGCCACTTGAGCTACGGCGAGGCGGTCATACCGGGGCTCACCGACGACGAGATCCTCCTGTCGACCCACATCTGCCATCCGTCGCTGGCCAACGACAACCTCTCGGGAATGGCCGCACTGACCGAGGTGGCCCGTCGACTCGCCGCTCGACCGACACCGCTCCGCCACAGCGTGCGACTGCTGTTCATTCCGGGCACGATCGGATCGATCACGTGGCTCGAGCGCAACCGGAAGACCACCGAGAGGATCAGGGCCGGCCTCGTGCTCGCCGGCGCCGGTGACCGGGCCCCCGCCACCTACAAACGGTCCCGTCGGGGCGCGAGCCGAATGGACCTGGTGATGTCGAGGCTCGTCGACGACCGCGGCGGCGGCGTGATCGACTACTACCCGTACGGCTACGACGAACGCCAGTTCTGCTCTCCCGGGTTCGACCTGCCGGTCGGACGGCTGAGCCGCTCCATGCACGGCACCTATCCCGAGTACCACACCTCGGCCGACGATCTCGATTTCGTCCACGACGACACGCTGGCCGACACGGTCGATCTCGTCATGGCGGCCATCGACGCCGTCGACTCCGAACCCCGCTACCTCAACACCCAGCCCCACGGGGAACCCCAGCTGGGCCGCCGCGGGCTCTACACGGCCGTTGGCGGTGCCGTGAACTCCAAGTCGACCGAGATGGGCCTGCTGTGGATGCTGGCCTACTCCGACGGCGAACACTCCCTCAACGACATCGCCCGCATGTCGGGTGTGCCGATCGATGACCTGAGCACGGCGGCAGCCGCGCTGGTCGACGCCGACCTGTTGCGCTCCGTGTAGCCCCCCTCTCAACATTTGTCGCGAAAACCGTGGCGGGAACGCGGGTCTTGCTACAAATCTTGCGTTTGGTCGGGGGCGCCTGGCATCTCGAGTTGGTCAGGGGGCGCTGGCCGGTTCGAAGTCGGGCCAGGACCGATCCTTGTCCGACATGATGCGCGCCGATGCCTCGGGCCAATCGATGGCGAAAGCGGGGTCGTTCCACCGGACGCCGGTGGCGTGATCGGGCTGATAGAAGGTGTCGATCTGGTAGCTCACGACGGTCTCGTCGGCCAGCGTCTGGAAACCGTGGGCCAGGCCGGGGGCGACGTAGAGCTGCCTCCCACCGACCGGGTCAAGCCGGAACGCCTCCCACTGCAGGTAGGTGTCGGACTCGGGGCGCAGGTCGAGGATCACGTCGTGAATTGCGCCCTGCTCGCACCGGATGAGCTTCGTCTCCCCGTAGGGCTCGGATTGGAAGTGCATTCCCCGCAGGGTGTCGGCCTTTGCGTTGTAGGAAATGCTGCTCTGAACGAA
>JAOUGG010000183.1 GCA_029857855.1 Acidimicrobiia bacterium
CTTGGCGCCGGCCCGAACCGCATGCACACACGACTCGACCTTGGGCACCATGCCACCCGAGATCCGGCCCGAGGCGATGGCGGCCTCCAGCTCGGCGACGGTTGATCGGGCGACCAGGCTGGCGGGATCGTCGAGGTCGGTCAGCAGGCCGGGGACATCGGTGAGATACACAACCTTTTCGGCGGAGAGTGCTCCGCCCAGGGCTCCGGCGACCGTGTCGGCATTGATGTTGAGCGACTGGCCGTCGGTGTCGACCCCGATCGAGGACACGACCGGAATGAGTTCCTCGGCCAGGAGCCGTTCGACCATCTGGGGGTTGACGGCGTCGATCCGACCGACGAGCCCGAGGTCGGGATCGTGCTGGCTGGCCACGATCAGGCGGCCGTCCTCTCCCGACATGCCAACGGCATAGGCGCCGTGGCGGTTGATGTGGCCGATGATGTCCCGTCCGACCTTGCCGACCAGCACCATGCGGGCCACGTCGAGGGTCTCGGCGTCGGTCACCCGGAGTCCGTTGCGGAACTCGGTCTCCTTGCCGAGGCGGGTGAGCAGATCGCCGATCTGGGGGCCACCGCCGTGGACGACCACCGGCTTGAGGCCGACGGATCGCAGCATGACGATGTCGGTGGCGAACGTGCGCATGACATCGTCGTCGACCATGGCGTTGCCGCCGAGCTTGACCACGACGATGGCACCGCGGAACTGCTGCAGATAGGGCAACGCCTCGATGAGCGCGTTGGCCCGCAACTCGGGGGAATAACCCCGGTCGACGGCAGGCGAGTTGGCACCGGTGACGGTCATTGATCGACCTTCCTGTCCCATACGAACGACTCCAGCGGACGACGTTTCGCCGCCAGGCGAAACTCGGTAAGGCGGGCCTCCGGCACGGCGACGGTCATGGATACACCCCGACGGTGGCCAGCCCGGTGGTCTCGGGCAGGCCGACGGCAATGTTGGCGCACTGCACCGCCATACCGGACGCGCCCTTCATCAGGTTGTCGAGCACCCCGATGCCCAGCACCAGGCCGGTGCGGGGATCGACTCGGCCGGTGAGATGGACGGCGTTGGATCCGGTGACGGCCTTGGTCGAGGGACTTCGTTCGTCGACGACGACAAACGGCTCGTCGCGGTAGTAGTCGGCCATCGCTTCCAGCACCTCCCGGGTGTCCGGCGGTGTGCCCGGGCGGTTGGTCGGGCGACCGTAGCAGCTGGCCAGAATACCCCGGTTGAGAGGGGCCAGGTGTGGGGTGAAGAGCACGGACACGTCGTGGCCGGTCGACACCGACAGCGCCTGCTCGATCTCGGGCGTATGCCGGTGGGTCAGCAGCCCGTAGGCCGTCACGTTCTCGTCGACCGTGCAGAAAGTGGTGTTCTCTTTCGGCGGCCGTCCGGCCCCGCTGACACCGGTGATGAGGTTGATGACGATGCCGTCGGGTGCGATCAGTCTGGCGGCCAGAAGCGGGGCCAGCGTCAGGGTGGCGGTAGCGGCGTTGCAGCCGGTCGCCGCGATCAGCCGGGCCTCGGCGATGTCGGACCGAAACAGCTCCGGCAGACCGTAGGCCGCCTCGGGAAGGTACTCCGGTGCCGAGTGTTCGGCGCCATACCAGTTCGGGTAGAGCAGCGGGTCCTTGAGCCGGAAATCGGATCCGAGATCGACGACAACGCCGACGCTGTCGATGATCTCGGGGATCACACCCATGCTGACGCCGTGGGGCAGTCCACAGAAAACGACGTCGAGGCCGTCGACGATCTCTGGGATGAAGGCCTCGAACCGGCGACCCCGGTAGGCAAGGGCCAGGCTCGGGTACAGATCGGCGATCGGTGTACCGGCCTTCGAATCACCGGTCATCACCTCGAGCTCGAAGTTGGGGTGTCCGGCCAGGAGACGCATCATCTCGGCCCCGGTGTAGCCTGAGGCACCGACGATGCCGACACGGTAGGTGGGCCCGCTCGACGTGAACGGCGGGGGCTCGACGGCACTGGACATTCAGCTCACACTACCGACTTCGAATTCAGAAGTCTACATATCTATTCACTCTTGTGAAGACGTTCGTGGCCTGCGGCTCCGGACCCGGCCGAACGACGACTGTCGACCGGACCACGATGGGTCGGCAGATCGACGGCGAGACGCCCCCCGGGTGGCCCCTCGATACGAATCGAACCGCCGTGGGCCTCAACGAGACCCTTGGCGATGGCCAGGCCGAGTCCGGCACCACCTTTGGACCGGTTGCGGCTTTCGTCGGCCCGGGCGAAGCGGTCGAAAGCCCGGGCTCGAAAGTCGTCGGGGAAGCCGGGACCGGCATCGATGACCTTGACCGACGCCGGATTGCCGGGCTCGACGATCATCGTGACCTCGGACCCGTCGGGCGTGTGGCGGATGGCGTTGTCGAGCAGGTTGCGCAGCACCCGACCGAGAGCCGCCGCGTTGCCCCACACCGGCACCGCCTGATCCGACCGCAGCCGGATGGTCACCCCGCGCACGTCGGCCACCGGCGACAGTGCCTCGGCCGCCTCGTCGGCCAACTCGGCCAGATCAACCGGTTCGGGCTGGATGTCGAGTAGACCGGCTTCGAGCTGCGACAGGAGGAACAGATCGTCGACCAGGGCCGACAGGGCCTCCAGATCGTGGCTCATCGACCGAAGATACCGCTGCGGATCGGGGGCGATGCCGTCGCGCAGCGCCTCGACGGCCGCCCGTAGCGCGCCGATCGGCGTTCGCAGATCGTGGCTGATACTGGAGATGAGGAATCGTCTCTCGGCATCGATGCGGGCCCGATCCTGCTCGATGTCCATCCGTCGAGCCTCCAGGGCCTGCAGTTCGGCGCCCAATTGGTCGAGCGACCGGGCGACTCGGCCGAACTCGTCGGATCGCTCCAGCGCCGCCCGCGCCTCGTGATCGCCCTGCTCCAAGCTGTTGAGCGTGGCCTCGATCCGGCCCGCGGCGGCCCGCAGCGGTTTGGTGGCCACGATCACCAGGGCGATCACGAACGGGACGATCAGGAGCAGCACGGCCAGCACCGCCCCCAGCGCATCGTCGCCAAGGACCATCAGCCGCCCGAGGCTCACCGCCGCCATGACGCCGATGGCCAGCGCGGCCAGGGCGATCACGAGCACCTGGGTCCGCAACGACGGGAGGCGGGAGGCGAACCGCTGGAGTACCACCCCGGACAGGGCGGTGAGCGCGGTGAGCGCCACCCCCATCGCGGCGATGAGCCACGGGTCGGCCATGTCGAACTTCAGCGCCATCGGACGTCACCGCCGGGCGATTCGGGGTCCGGTGGGGCGACGGCTCCGGCCACGGTTACGGCTCGAACCGGTAGCCGACGCCGCGGGCGGTGGTGATCCACCGGGGATTGCCGGGGTCGGATTCGATTTTCTGACGAAGGCGCCCGACATGGACGGTGACCGTGGCCGGGTCCTGGTACTCGGGTGCCGATTCCCAGACCAGCTCGAGCAGCTGACGCCGGCTGAAGACCTGACGGGGCGACTGGGCCAGCACGGCCAGCAGATCGAACTCCTTCGGTGTCAGGTCGACGACCCCGCCGGCGGTCGTGACCTCTCGGGCGCCAACGTCGATGACCAGGCCTTCGAACTCGAGGGGACCTTGGCCGCCGTCGGAGACCGAGCTTCGCCGCAGCACGTTGCGGACCCGGGCCACGAGCTCCCGGGGCGAGAACGGCTTGACCACGTAGTCGTCCGCGCCCAGCTCGAGCCCGACCACCCGGTCGGTCTCGTCGGCCCGGGCGGTCAACATGATGACCGGCACGTCCCAGCGGGACCGGATGTAACGCAGCAGGTGGAACCCGTCGACGTTGGGCAGCATCACATCGAGCACGACGAGATCGGGCCGGTTGGCCTCCAGCCATTCGAGCGCCTCGCCACCGTCGGCCTTCTCGACCACCCGGTAGTTCTCCACCTGGAGATACCGGACGACGACCTCGCGGACCATGGGCTCGTCGTCGACAACGAGAATCGTGCTGGTGCCGACCTGGGACATCACCGTCATAACGCTACTCGCAACCATCGTGCTCACCGGACCAACGTAATCTTCAACACTGTCAGGCAACGCACGGATTCCTAACGAATGGCGAAACCCGGCACCGACGCCGGTGGGCAAACTGCGTTCGCCAGGCGCCCCTGATTGGCGCTAAAATTCACCTCCCGTGGACGAGGTTTCGGGCAGCACCATCATCGGGGTCTGCGGCGGGAGTGGATCGGGCAAGACGACGCTGGCTCGCGAACTGGCTCGGGAACTAGGATCGAGCCGGACCGGCATCCTCAGCTTCGACTCCTACTACCATGACCTGGCCCACCTGACGACCGACGAACGGGCCACCGTCAACTTCGACGCCCCGGACTCGCTCGACGTCGAACTGCTGACCGACCACCTGGCGGCCCTGCGGCGCGGCGCCGAGGTCGCCGTGCCGGTCTACGACTTCGCCAGCCACACCCGTTCGGGCGACGTCGACATCATCGAGCCGACGGATTACATCGTCATCGAGGGCATCCTGCTGTTCGCCTTCACCGAGATCCGGGACCTGATCGACTACGGCGTCTATCTCGACTGCCCGGGCGACATCCGCTACCAGCGGCGGCTCGTCCGCGACGTGAACCACCGGGGCCGCACGCCCGACTCGGTGGCCGAGCAGTGGGAGACGACGGTGGCTCCGATGCACGATCTCCACGTCGAACCGTACGCCCCGCACGCCCACTTCCTCGCCACGTACGGCCCGCCGGCGGTGGAGATCGCGGCCAAGGTCGTACAGGATCTGGGGCGTCAGCTCCGGCCCCTACACTGGTCCCATGAGGATCGGTGAGCTGGCCGAAGCGGCCGGAGTCTCCACCAAGACCATCCGCTACTACGAGTCGATCGGCCTCCTACCCGAGCCGATCCGGACCGAGAGCGGCTACCGGGCCTACGACGAGGCCGGCAGCGAACGCCTGGCCTTCATCCGCGACGCCCAGGCGTCCGGACTGTCGCTGGCCGAGATCGCCTCTGTTCTCGAGCTGAAGGAGTCGGGGACGGCGTCGTGCCAGCACACCCGGTCGCTGCTGCAACGCCACATCGCCGAGGTCGAAGCACAGATCGAGCGGCTCCGGGAGACCCGCTCCACCCTGCTGGCCATGGCCGAGCGGGCGGCCGCTCTCGATCCGAGTACCTGTACCGACCCGAACCGGTGCCAGGTGATCGCTCCGTCCGAGGACTGACAGCCCGCGACCGTACAGGCCTTGACCTTCCAGTCGACTGGAAGGTCTAGACTGGAATAGTGACCTCCTCTGTGACATCGCGGCCGCCCGAGGGTGGCGATTCCGTCGACACCGACCCAACCCCGGTTCGCTCCGATCTCCTGATCGACGGTATGACCTGCGCCGCCTGCTCCAACCGCATCCAGCGCAAGCTCTCCCACCTCGACGGTGTGACCGAGGCCAACGTCAACTTCGCCACCGGCCGCGCCATGGTTCGCCATGCGGCCACCGTCGGCGGCCCCGAGTTCCGCGACGCGATCGAGGGACTCGGCTACCACCTGATCGACGACGGCACCGCCGACGAGGCCGCCGAACGGCGCCAGACCGACCTGTTCCGGCGGCTGGTCGTCGCCGCCATCCTGGCCGTGCCGGTAGTCCTGATCTCCATGGTTCCGCCCTTTCGGTTCGGTGGCTGGGAGTGGGTCGTCGGTGCGCTGACCACCCCGGTGGTGTTCTGGTCGGGATGGCCCTTCCATCAGGCTGCGGTGAAGAACCTCCGCCATCTCAGCACCACCATGGACACCCTCGTCTCGATGGGCACGCTCTCGGCCTGGACCTGGTCATCGGTGGTTGTCGTCCGCCGGCTGCTGGCCGGTTCCTGGACCGGTCAGCACGGCGAGCACGGCTCGGTCTACTTCGAGACCGCAGCGGTCATCGTCGCCCTGATTCTGCTGGGCAAGTGGCTCGAACATCGGGCCAAACGGCGTTCGGGCGACGCAATCCGGGCT
>JAOUGG010000185.1 GCA_029857855.1 Acidimicrobiia bacterium
GGTCGATCATCACCGGTGCCGCGCTCATCATGGTGGCGGTGTTCGGCGGGTTCGCCGCCGGCGATCTCGTGATGTTCCAGCAGATGGGCTTCGGGCTCGGTGTCGCCGTCATCCTCGACGCCACCATCGTCCGCTCGGTTCTCGTGCCGGCGACCATGGAACTGCTCGGCGATCGCAACTGGTACTTCCCCCATTGGCTCGAGTGGCTACCCGAGATACACGTGGAAGGAATGGCATCGCCAGAGCCGCAACCCGACCCCGACGAGATCGTCGCCGGATCACCCGTTCGCACTTGAATCGTCCTCCATTAGATGCGCACCGGCCAGTCAGGCCCTACCGTCAGCGGGTGCCGTCAAGATTCTGAACAGCACGGACCGAGCCGCCCGCCAAGGCGATCCACAGAAGCGAACAGACGAAGTGGATGTCGTCAAGCTCTGCCAGGCTCGCGTCGCCGCCACCTACAAGACCTCGATCAGCACCTATTCTCGGGGCTCACCGAACAGGAGATCGGTCAGCTGGCCAACATCACGAAGAAGATCTTCGCCGCGCGACGCTGAGAAGCCGAACCTCCCGGCGCTCGATGGCCAGGGGCGATGGGTCACGATCCCGGCTGGCAGTCTGGTATCCGATCAGCCCTTGAACCAGGAGCCGTCGGCGTTGCGAGACAACGAACCGTCGGCGTCGCTCAGCGTCCAGCCCACGACGTCGCCGATGACCACACCGTTGGCAACGGCTGCCCGATTGGTCGAGCGACCCGAGAATCGAATGTGCTCGCTGCCCGTCTTCGAATCGAACATTGATTTCGATGAGGAGATTGCGCCAACTCCCTCCCACGAGACATCGACCGTCACCGTGGTTTCTCCGAGCTCGGTGCAGTCGATGACCGGCTCCTCGAAGAACTCGGTGCACGTGATCCCGGACAGCGTCACGGTCGCTGTCGCTTCTGCAGACGCGATCTTGCGGTCGATCGATCCGGTGTCGAGCGGGCCGGAGCCAAACCACTCCGTGAACGTCAACGACCCGGCGGACTCGTCGAATCGCTGGGTGAAAGAGCTCACGAAGACGTTCTCGAAGTCGAACCACCTGTCACCCTTGGACTTCGTGCGACCGATTCCCAGCGACACATCCCTGAAGCTGAACTCCCCGGTTTCCCCGTTGAACTCCTCGTCGAAGGCGTTGGCGGAGCTACCCCTGAACCGATCGACGAAGACCTGGGCCGCCACCGCCAACCCACTCTCGGCCAAGGCGGCGCTCGGTCCGTCCAGGGCAAAGAAGCCGGCCCCGGTGCTCCGGTTCCAGAGCCAGAACCCATTGGACACGTCGGCGATCGAACCTGAGGCGCCGCCCAGATCGAACGCAACCTCCCCGCTGACACCACCGTCCACTGCGGCGCTACGGCTCGACGACGTACCCTGGAAACGAAGCCTCGTGCCGTCGAAGCTCTCGGCCGAGCGGTCCCTGGTACGCACGATCGGGCCCTCCCCGGTCCACGTCACATCGAGGAGCACTGGTTGTCGGCTGAGGTCCTGAGCCGGTGGGCTGCTGAAAACCCTGATCGAGCAGGAATCACCTACGTTGGATCCGATCCTCGGATCGGTGTTCTGCAGGTGAAGGGCGATCTTGAAGACGTCCGCCAGGAGCTGGCGACGGGCTCGACGCAACCCTGTTTGGTGTCGGTCCAGTACAGCCATCGAGAGCTCCGAGCAGCCAACAACGCCATCGAAGCCATGGCGCTGCAGGTTCCGGACTCATTCATTGGCGTCGGCACGGGCGACGTCACGAATCGGGTCACGGTCATCGTCCCAGTCGCGGATTCCGCAACGATACGATCGATCGTCAAAGTTGTCGACGACCCGGCAATGCTCCGGATCCACGGATCCGGCCACATTCTCGATGGTGATTTGCTGCCCGAGCACCGAGCGACAACCGCCGATATCGAGCCGCTTCGCCACTCGATAATCACGGCTGGATACTGACGCTCCTAGGGCAATGGCACATCTAGATGTGCCATCAAGTGCCTACGGCAAGATCCCGAGAGCGTCACACAGCCTCCCACCTGGGCAAACTGTGGAGCTAAGGAGAATTGAACTCCCGACCTCTTCCATGCCATCAATCGGTAGGGCGTTCAGGGACGTATGAACCCGTTCATTCAGCGGACTCTGTCGACGGCTGAACTGCTTCGAGCACGGACGATGTGCGATGAATGTGTCATGGGGATGCGATGTCGAGGCAATCCGACCGCCATCTTTCAGAGTATGCCCAGCAACGGATATAGCCAAGCGTGGCCGCTTGGCGCGTCACTGCCTCGGCACCGCGACGTATTCGACTCGCTTGAGTTCGACAATGCCGTTGGTACCCAAACGTGCGTCATACATCACCCACCCTGGCACCGGGAACGGAGCTCGGGCTGGAAGAACCGACCGGCGCCAAGTCGCTTCGTCGGCACCGGGAACCAGGAACAGCTCAGACCAGTTCTGGACGAAGTCACCCCCAGCCTCGTCGTCGTGCCCCTCTCTGGACCACTGCAGCTGATCAAGCGGGTCTGGAAGAACGAGAGCCAGCCGCGCCCAGAACGGCGGACCAATTGCGTAGCCGACCGGTTTGATGCTCAATCGTCGTTGAGAAGCGGAAGACCCAATAGGTACTCGACAGCATGACGATCGTCCGGTGCCAGCGTCTCCACATCTGACGGGCGCAGCGACCGCCCCGATTCAGATCCCTGAAGCGGCAGCCGCGCCGCCCACCCCTCCTGGCGAGTCGTTGAGTCGTTGGCCATCGGCCCACCATAGCCGGGACCAGGTCGGTCGGCTGGACACTGAGAGGTCCGAACGGGACGACCAGATCCGACCAGTGTGCAATCGAGGTGCGATGGTTCGGACAGCACCCGCCGCACAACGCCCTGACCAGGCGAAACTGTGGAGCTAAGGAGAATTGAACTCCTGACCTCTTCCATGCCATGGAAGCGCTCTACCAACTGAGCTATAGCCCCGTGCTTGGTGCGTCGGTCAGTTTAGCGCGCTCGGAACCGATCGCACCCGGATTTCGACGACATCTCAGCCGTCCGACAACCTCTTTCGCAGCTGCACGGCCACCTCCGGACCGACGACGGCGCGCAGCTCCTCGAACAGCGACTCCACGACGGGCGAGTCGCCCACGAAGGCGCTCGGTTCCGCGTACCGATCGGTGCAGCACCAGGCCACCGGTTCGTCGCCCCAGTCGTCGGCCCGCCAGGCTCGGAGCCGCCGCACGCCGTCGCCGTCACCGTCGCCGTCACCGTCAACCTCACCATCGACATCCACCTTCAATGGCAGCTGCCAGCAGATCGCCGGCTTCCAGTCGATTGGCGACTCGCCCTCATCGACGGCGGCCAGGTGCAGGGCACATCCCTCTCCCCCGTTGAAGCCGGGCCGGTTGAGAAAGACACACGCACCCTCGACCACCCGTGTCGCTCGCCGCCCGTCCGACAGCACGCCGCCCGACGCGGCCTCCGCCGCGAACTGGAAGCGAGCAGGATCGAGGGTCAGGCCGAGAGCCGCGATGGTCGCCGCCTCCTCCTCGAGCAACTCGGCGCCAACCGAGCAGCATCCCTGACCAAGCGCCTCGGCCCGTTCCGGCAGGATCCCCTGACAGCCCCGCCCCCAGATGCAGGTCCAGTTGGATCGCAGGAAGTCGACGTCGACGTCCCAGACCGTGCCATCGATCGGATCGACGAACCGCTGCTCCGGCTTGAGCGGGTGATGATCGGTCCGATGCTCGGCCATGAATCGGCAACGCTAGCAGCCTCCCCGTGGGCATATGTCCTCGGACCGACCCCGATCATCGTGGGAGCCGGCCGAAACTCCGCTCGGCGAGCCGCCACCACGGTTTACGATACGGCATGGACCATGCCGAGGTCGGCGACCGCCGGCCCTACGACCCGACCGAGATCGAGCCCCGCTGGCAGCAGCGGTGGCTCGACGACGGGTTGTACGAGGTCGACAACGACGACGCCCGGGACACCCGCTATGTGCTGTCGATGTACCCGTACCCGTCGGGACCGGCCCACATGGGCCACGTCCGCAACTACACCTTCGGTGACCTGCTCGTCCGCTACCACACCATGAACGGCCGGGCGGTTCTGTCCCCCATCGGGTTCGACAGCTTCGGACTGCCGGCCGAGAACGCCGCGATCAAATCCGGCGAACATCCCCGCTCCTTCACCGACGCCAGGATCGAGGAACTGGCCTCGTCACTACGCCGGATCGGGGCGGTCTACGATCACCGCCGCACCATCAGGAGTCACGACCCCGACTACATCTACTGGAACCAGGTGTTCTTTCAGGCGTTCCACGAGGCGGGGCTGATCTACCGGGCCGAGGCTCCGGTCAACTGGTGCCCCGGCTGTCGGACGGTGCTGGCCAACGAGCAGGTGGTCGACCGTCGCTGTGAAAGATCCGGTGATCCGGTCGAGCGACGGGAGTTGGAACAGTGGTTCTGCCGCATCACCGCCTACGCCCAGGAACTCCTCGATGAACTCGACAACCTGGAGTGGCCGGAGCGGGTCAAGTCGATGCAGCGCAATTGGATCGGCCGGTCCGAGGGCTTCGAGTTCGGCCTGCCCATTGCCGACGAGCAGGGAAACTCTCGCACCGACGTCGAGCCACTCGCCGTCTACACCACCCGTCCCGACACGGGCTTCGGCATGACGTTCGCCGTGTTGGCACCTGAACACCCCAGGGTCGACGAGTTGACCACACCCGGGCAGCGACACGCCGTCGAGGCGTTCCGAGCCGAGGTGGCCGAACGGAGCGAGATCGACCGCCTGTCCGGCAACACCGCCGCCGGGAAACGTGGAGTGGCCACGGGAACCAGGGTGGTCAACCCGTTCACCGGGCAAGCCGTTCCCGTGTTCCTGGCCGACTACGTGCTCCCGTCGTACGGCACCGGTGCCGTCATGGCCGTCCCCGGCCAGGACCAGCGGGACTGGGAGTTCGCAACCGCCCACGGCCTGCCGATCGTGCGCACCGTACAGCCTCCCGAAGGTTTCGACGGTGAAGCGTGGACCGGCGAGGGACCGGCCGTCAACTCCGGGTGGCTGAATGGTCTCGGTGTGGCCGAGGCCACGGCGACGGCCATCGATTGGCTGGTCGACCACGGCATCGGGCGGCGCACGGTGAACTTCCGTTTGCGTGACTGGCTGTTCGCGCGGCAACGCTTCTGGGGTTGTCCAATCCCGATGATCTATTGCGAGAACGACTGTGGGATCGTCGCGGCCCCACGGTCGGATCTTCCCATCGTCGCCCCCGACGACGTGGAGTTCCGACCGACCGGCGATTCGCCGCTGCTGCGCCACCAGGAGTTTCTGAACACCACCTGCCCGGGGTGCGGTGGCCCCGGCCGACGGGAAACCGACACGATGGACACCTTCATCGACTCATCGTGGTACTTCCTGCGATTCTGCGATCCGTCGAACACCGACGAGCCCTTCGGCTGGGACACCGTCGAGAAATGGATGCCGGTCGACCAGTACATCGGCGGCATCGAACACGCCATCCTTCACCTGCTGTACGCCCGGTTCTTCGCCAAGGCGCTCGTCGATCTCGGCTATGCGCCACCCGGGATACGGGAACCGTTTCGGCGGCTGTTCACGCAGGGAATGGTCCGCCTGAACGGCTCGAGGATGTCGAAGTCCAAGGGCAACATGGTCAATCCCGATCACTTCGTGGACGCCCACGGTGCCGACGCGCTGCGATTGGCCATCCTGCACATCAAACCGCCGGCGGAGGACGTCGATTTCGAGGACTTCCAGCTGAACGGCTGCGAACGGTTCCTACATCGGGTGTGGCGGCTGGCCGCCAGCGACGATGAGATCATCAACGACCTGGTCAACACGGTACGGACCGGCGCGCCCACCGAGTCCGACCGGGAGATCGCCACGGCGACACACGTACTGATCGACCGGGTCACCGGCGACTACGAACGCTG
>JAOUGG010000187.1 GCA_029857855.1 Acidimicrobiia bacterium
AGCAGCAGATGGCCCGACCATCGCCGATCTGGGCCCGGATGGCCTCGATCGAGTGGTCGATGATCGAACCCATCGTCCAGGTCGGCTCGCAGCCGGCGAGATCGTGCAGGAAGCGGCCGAGCAACGACATCCCGTCGGGGGTGTGGCGGACCTCGGGGTGGTACTGGACCCCCCAGATCCGACGGGTGTCGCTCTCCAGCACGGCGACGGCGGCATTCGGGCTGGATGCGCAGGCGACGAATCCGTCGGGCACCTCGGTGATGGCGTCGAAATGGCTCATCCAGACCGCCTGGCTGGGCTCCGGATCGGGGCCGAGCAAAGACGACGGCGTGTCGATGTCAACGCTCAGCGTGGTCCGCCCGTACTCGCCCTGCTCGTTGCGGCCGACCCGGCCGCCGAGCTGATGGGCGATCAGCTGGGATCCGTAGCAGATGCCCAGAGTGGGAATGTCGAGATCGTAGATCGCCGGATCGAGCAGGGGCGCACCGTCGACGTGCACGCTCTTGGGGCCACCCGACAGGATGATGGCGGCCGGGCGGCGGGCCGCCATCTCGGCGGCGGTCATCGTATGGGGCACGATCTCGGAGTAGACATTCAGCTCACGAACCCGGCGAGCGATCAACTGCGCATACTGGGCGCCGAAATCGACGACGAGGACGACCTGGTCGGGTGTGGCGGCGGCGGTCGAGTGCACGGCGTTCACTGGCCGCCCGATCGCACGAGCACTTCGGCTTTCTGCAGGTCCTTGGTGTTGGCGAATCCGAGGGTGGCCATCGCCTGCCGGAGCGCTCCGAAGATGTTGAGCCGACCGTCGGCGGAGGCGGCGGGCCCGATCAGCAGCTCCTCGAGGGTGCCCACCTCCTCGACCTGGATCCGGTGACCCTGCGGGAGGGTGGGATGAACGGCGGTGGTACCCCAGTGCCAGCCGCGGCCCGGGGCCTCATGGGCCGCGGCCAGCGCCGAGCCCAGAATCACGCCGTCGGCACCACACGCCATGGCTCTGGCGATGTGACCGCCGCTGCGCATGCCGCCGTCGGCGATGACGTGCACGTACACGCCTGTCTCGTCGAGGTGACGCATCCGAGCCGCCCGGACATCGGCAATGGCGGTCGCCATTCGGGAGCCGACGCCGGTCACGTCGCCGGCCGACGCGGAGGAACCGCTGTCGACGCCGACCAATACTCCGGCGGCGCCGGTTCGCATGAGGTGCAACGCCGACTGGTAGCCGGCACACCCACCGACGATGACCGGGGTCTCGAGTTCACGCACGAACTCCTTGAGGTTCAGCGATTCACCCTCGGTGATGTGTTCAGCGGAGATGACGGTGCCCCGGATGACGAGCAGATCGAGTTCGGCCTTGTGCAGCAGGGGTGCCATGCCCACCACGTGCCGCGGTGAGACGGCGCCGGCGGCGAGCACGCCACCGGCATGGATCTCGGCGATACGTTTGGTGATCAGTTCCGGGCGGATCGGCGAACTGTAGAGCTCACGCATTCGCTTCAGGGCGTCGGCGCCGTCGAGGCGGGAAAGCTCGGCCAGCAGCTCATCCGCGTTGTCGTGGCGGGTCCAGATGCCCTCGAGATCGAGAATGGCCATGCCGCCGAGACGTCCCATGGTGATGGCGGTGGCCGGGCTGGTGACCGAATCCATGGCCGATGCCATGAACGGGAGGTCGAGTTTGTAGGCGTCGATTTGCCACGACAGATCGACGCTGTCCGCGTCGCGGGTGCGACGGCCCGGCAACAGCACCAGGTCGTCGAGGCTGTAGGCCCGGCGGCCCGATTTGCCCATTCCGATGTCAACGTCTGCCATTGGCAACCTCCGCTACCCGAAACAATCCAGGCTAACTCGCCGGTCGGAGTCTCCGTGGTTTCTTCGGCCAACAACGGGACCTTCGTACCTTGTACGGGGACGGCGACCGGCGCGACAATCATGGACAGGCGATCGGGCAGAACGGTGTCGTTGTCGAGACCAGAAGTCGGAGGTACGGACCGATGGGCCGCAGACTTGCAGCAGCAGTGGTGGCGACGTTCGGATTGCTGGGTGTGCTGGGGGTTTTGCCGGTCGCCGCTCAGGGTGACGACGTGACGACGACCACCACCACGGAGGAATCGACGGCATCGACGGCACCGTCCACCGCCGGTGGTGACGGCACTTCATCGGCCGACACTGCGGAGGAAGGCGCAGCGTCCGCTGCCGCCGCCCTCGAATCGACAACGTCCACCGTCATCGCCAAACGGGGCGACCGGGGCGGGGCCGTGCGTGACCTGCAGACCAAGCTGGCCGCAGCGGGCTTCTCGCCCGGTGTCATCGACGGCATCTTCGGTCGCCTCACCCAGGGAGCGCTGACCTCCTTCCAGACCGCAGTCGGCCTCAGCCCCACCGGGGTCTACGACTCGGCAGCGGCCGAGAAGCTGGCCGCCTACAAGCCCCCGGCCACCGGCAACACCGGTTCATCGTCGAGCATCATGTCGACCCGGGAGGCCCAGCAACGACTGACCGACGCCGGATTCGATCCAGGCCCCGTCGACGGGCTCTATGGCCGCCGCACCCGAGCCGGCCTCGAGGCCTTCCAGCGCCATGTCGGCATCGCGGTCACCGGCCGGGTCGACGCCGCCACCAGCGAGGCGCTCCGCAACCACCAGCCCGGCTCCACCACGCCCCCGCCGACCACCGATCCAACGAACGGCGGGGCCGTGACTTCACTGCGCGACGCCCAGCGGGCGCTGGCCAACGGGCCATTCGACCCCGGACCCGTCGACGGCGTGTACGGCACCAAGACGAAGAACGCCATCTGGGCGCTGGAGAAGCTGGCCGGTATCACCATGAACGGTCAGTGGGGCGCCGACGACGCGGCAGCCCTGAAGCGGGTCCTCAACGGCTCGGTCGGTGGCCCGTCCACCAGGCACAGCCGCCGGTGGGTCGAAGTCGATCTCTCCCAACAGCTGATGAAGGTCTACGACCCGGGGCGGACCGTGCCGGTCCTGGTGAGCCACATCTCGAGCGGCAGCCGCGTCCCGTGGCGACAGGGACGCTACAGCGGCCGTGCGATCACCCCGGTCGGCAGCTTCACGATCTTCCGCCGAATCAGCGGGTGGCACCAGTCGAGCCTCGGTCTCGGCAATATGTACAATCCGCTCTACATCACGTCGAGCGGTATCGCGCTCCACGGGTCGGGCTCGGTGCCGTCGTATCCGGCCAGCCACGGTTGTATCCGTGTGCCGATGCATATCGCCGGATACCTGCCGGGCATGCTTCCCAACGGCACCCCGGTGGTCGTGATGCAATAGACCCGGATCGGGCGCGCTGTTCAGCGTCGAGAGCGCAGGAGTTGTGCGGCCAGATCACCGTTGTCGGCGACGCTGACCCCGTCGAGATCGAGCCACTCCGCCATCTCGTCGAGTGCCGACCACAGCTCTGCCGCCACCCGGTCCCGTTCCACGGGTTCGGTGATCCGCTCCTCGAGAAACGCACCGTTGACCAGCAGGAGTCGGGCCTTGCGGTCGGCTTTCAGGTCGACTCGACCCACGAGCTCGTCGTCGAGGAGAAACGGCAGGACGTAGTAGCCGTAGACCCGCTTCGGTTCCGGTGTGTAGATCTCGATGCGGTAGTGGAAGTCGAACAGGGCTTCGGCCCGGGGCCGGAACCACACCACGGGGTCGAACGGGGTGAGCAGGGCCCGGCCGGTGAGCCGGCGGGGCCGCTTCGCCTCGGTGTGCAGGTACAGGCCCCCACCCCAGCCGGTGACGTCGACCCGCTCGAGCGAGCCGTCGGCCACCAGTTCATCGAGCAGCGGACGGACCTCGGTCACTTTCAGGCGGAAGTAGTCGGCCAGGTCCTTGTCGGTGCCGATGCCGTGGCTCCGGGCGCCGAGGGCCACCTGGTGTTTCAGGGCGTCCCGCCGCTCGACCTGGGGACGGGCGAGCACGTCCGGACGGATCACGTTCTCGGGCCGGTCGTAGACGGTGACGAACATCGGCGTACGTTCCCGGATCGACAGGCGACCGGTGTGATAGAGCCAGTCGAGCGCAACCTTACCCTTCGACTGCCCCCACCAGGGTCCCGATCGTTCACCCGGTTCGCTCAGATCCTTGATCGACAACGGGCCGTGTTCGGACACCTCGTCGAGCACGGCGTCGACATAGCCGGGGAGTTCCTGTTCGAGCCGGGGACCGGCCTTCCACCGCACCTCGTTGGCCCGGTACCGCATGTGAGGCTGCAGGTCCTGGCTGATGATCGCCGCTTCGTGGGTGTAGAGCTCGAAATGTTCACCCGAGCGGTACAGGTAGTTGTCGAGTTTGTCCCGATCGAAGGGTCCGAGCCGGGCCAGCATCGGTAGGTAGTGGCTGCGGCACAACACGTTGACCGAGTCGAGCTGCAACGCCGACATCCGGTTCATGGCCCGCCGGAACTGGCGGACGGTGGGGGCGGATCGGGGTCGGGAGTCGGTGAAGCCCTGGGCGGCGAGCGCGATGCGGCGGGCCTGGGGCAGGCTCAGTCGAGCCATCCGGCACTCCCCCGCAAGGCCGACATCGGACCCGTCACGAGTCCCTCAGCCGTCGGTCGTCTGCCCGCCGACCAGCTGATCGAGCAGGTCGCGCAGGCCGCCGTGCTTCAGATTCTTCATCACCTCACCGGGTGTGGTGTCGCCTCGTTCCCATTCCATCCAGTGGGCGAGCAGCTTTGCCGGATCGGGAGGAGGTCGGTCCATTGGTCGCAGCGTAGCGGCGAATTCGGACTGCGCTCGGCGTTGCGTTCAGAGACTCAGGCCTGCCAGTGGCTGACCATGGCCACGAGCGCGATCGAGACGATTGCCGTGTCTATCATGGCCATCGTGCCGATCGACGAGGCCGACTTGCGGCCGTCCTCGGCCCGGCCGCTCTCGAATTCCTCAGCCGCCCGCTCGGCCCGCGGGCCGAAGAAGGTGATGCCTGTGACGGCGCCGATGATCACGGCGACGAATCCGACGGTGACGAATCCGGAGCCGAACGACCAGGCGTCGTTGTTGAGCACGAGTCCGACGCCGGTGACGATCAGCAACACCCCGGCGATGGAGTAGTAGATCTTCGCCATCTTGGCCGAGCCTTGGAACCAGGCGGCGGCCAGAACCGAATCGCCGGCACTGAAGCCTCGCATCAGGAACATCTGGGTGAAGTTCCCACCAAGCCAGGCGGCGACGCAGACGATGTGAACCGAAAGCAGAAGTGTGCGCATGAGCAGACAGTAGCCGAGACCCCTCGGCCGGGTTCGACCTCGCGGCCTAGAGTGAAACGATGGTGGCCTCGTTCCTTCGTCGATTCCTCGCAGGAGCTCCGGGCTCGCAACGGTTGACCGGCCCACCGACCTCATCGAATGGCGCCTCGTCGATGCATCTGTATTGGGAGGTTCCACCTCAGCCACTCACCGAGGTCCGGGCCGACCTGACGGTTCTCGAACCACCGGCGGTGACCAAGCTGTACTTCTGGGCGCTGCAGGTCAACTTCGTGTCGAAGGGCGTCGACCGGGGCGGCGCTCACATCGGACTGCAACACCATCCGGCGTATCCCGGTGGCGGGGCCGTCAACTGGGGCGGCTATCATCCCCACGGTCGGGGCGAGCTCGACGGCTCCTTCTCGGAGCTCCCGTCGAGCCTCGACAACGTCAACACCCGCGACTACCGGTGGGAGGCGGGGAGGTCGTACCGGCTCCGGGTCTTTCGAGCCGACGAGGATCGCTGGCGGGGCACCGTGACCGACCTCGAAGACGGTGTGGAGACCGTGATCCGAGACCTGTCCGTCGAGGCCGACGCCCTCATCAGGCCGATGGTGTGGAGCGAGGTTTTCGCCGACTGCGACCACCCGAAGACGTCGGTGCGCTGGTCGAACCTGTCGGCCGACATGGCGGCAGGGGGCGAGGTTCGAGCGCTCAGTGTCCGCACGAACTACCAGAGCTTCGCCGACGGGGGCTGTGGCAACACCGACTC
>JAOUGG010000186.1 GCA_029857855.1 Acidimicrobiia bacterium
GAAGCGGACCTCAGCCCCTTCGACGAACCGTCCCCGGGTCGGGGGTACCACCGACGGCTCGGTGTCGAGTACTTCCGTGATCCGCTCGGCGGCCACCGACGCCCTCGGGGCCATGACCACGGTCATGGTCGACATCATCACGCCGAACAGGATCTGGGTGAGGTAGGTCAGGTACGCGGTGAGGGAGCCGATCTGCATCTGGCCGTTGTCGAGCCGTATGCCGCCGTACCACAGCACGGCAACGCTGGACACGTTCACCACCAGCATCATTGTGGGGAACATGGCAGCCATCCACCGTCCGACCGAGAGCGACACGTCGGTCAGCTCGTCGTTGGTGCGCTCGAAGCGTTCGGTCTCGAACGGTTCCCGGACGAAGGCCCGGATGACGCGGATCCCGCTGGTCTGTTCCCGCAGGATCCGGTTGACGTCGTCGAGTTTGGTCTGCATCTGCCGGTAGCCGGGAACCATGCGGGAGACCAGCAGCCCGAGCGTTACGACCAGGACCGGCACCACGACGGCCACCAACCACGACAGCCCGACGTCCTCCCGCACCGCCATGACGATGCCGCCGATGCCGAGGATCGGCGCGGTGATCATCATCGTCAAGGCGGTCATGGCCAGCATCTGGACCTGCTGGACGTCGTTGGTGTTTCGAGTGATGAGCGAGGGCGCGCCGAACCGGGCCATCTCCCGGGCCGAGAAGCCGTTCACCTGGTCGAACACCTGGGCCCGGATGTCACGGCCGGCACCCATCGCCGTTCGGGCGGCAAAGCGGACGGCGGCGATGGTGGTGCTGATCTGAAGCAGCGACACCGCCAGCATCACGGCACCGACCCGCAGGATGTAGCCCGTGTCGGCCGGTATGACGCCGTTATCGATGATGTCGGCGTTGAGGCTCGGCAGATAAAGCGAGGCCATCGTGCCGACGAGTTGCAGCCCGACGACGATCAGGATCGATCGGCGATAGGGGGCCAGGCTCGTGAGGAGTAGCCGCCAGAGCGCACCGCGGGCCGCGGCGCCGCTCGACGGCGGTTCCGTCGACTCGGCGTCGGACGACTGGCGATCGGTCAGGCTCGCGGCCACAGCACCGTCTGGGTCTGGATCACCTTGCCGATGCGGCCGCCTGACGAGCAGAGCTGTGGCGACCATGCCATCTCGAGCACCACCCGATCGGCGTCGGCCCGGCGGGCCCTGATGCCCGGCGTCTCGGCCAGCGGCATCGACGAGTGGAGGAACTGCGTCGTCGGGTCGGTATCGGCCATCGGATTCTGCTCGCTCCTCGTGGCGCCTCGATCGGTGACGAGCCGACGCCGGCCACCGGTCGATCAGCCGGCTGCCACCATGAACAGCCGGGAGAACGGGAGCAGCACGGTGCCGTCGGCATCGTGGGGGTAGGCCTCAGCGTAGCGCTGCCTGCAGTCGGCGGCGAAGCGATTCCGGTCCTCGTCACCGAGGGCGGTCAGTACCGGGCGCAGCAACGAGCCGGTCACCCAGTTCCAGACCGCATCGGGTCCAGGCAGCTCCTGGTAGTAGGTGGTCCGCCACTGGTCGACCGAGGCAGGCTGCAGCCACCGTCGATAGTTCTCCGGGGCACTCAGTCGGTCGCGCATCAGCGCTTCGACGGCCTTCTGAGGCCAGGTGCCCTCGTCGAGGATGTCGGCCGGGACCCGATGGGTCGGGGCCCACCAGTTGTCGGGCATCTGGATCGCCGCAGTGCCGCCGGATGGCCTCAGCCAGGATCGGATCAGCGGAACGAGTCGGGGGTGGTCGTCGAGCCAGTGCAGCGTGGCGTTCGAGTAGAGGACGTCGACCGGCTGATCCGGTTCCCAGGATGCGATGTCGGCCACCACCCACTCGATGCCCGGGTGGTCGCGGCGGGCCGCCTCGATCATCTCGACCGACGAGTCGACTCCCACCACCCGGGCCCGCGGCCACCGCTCGGCCAGGAGCGCGGTGAGGTTGCCGGGCCCGCAGCCGAGGTCGACGACGAGTTCGGGCTCGTCGTGTTGGATGCGGGCCATGAGTTCGACGCCCGGCCGGGCCCGGTGATCGGCGAAGCGAAGGTACTGACCGGGATCCCAGGCCATGGGGTGCTCTCTCTCGTCGTGTCAGTTCTCGGGTTCCGCCACGCGCTGCAGTGTCCTCAGCAGGTACAGGTACTCGCTCTCGTGGTCGCCGCCGGTGCCGCTGACGTGTTCGAGGGCGACGAACCCGTGAATGGCGCTGTGGGTGCTTCGCGCCGCCAACGTCGACTGGCGGGGGGAGAGGCCCATCGCGGTGAACACCAGCGTGAACACCTCGACCACGGTCTGGTTGGTCGAGCGGAGATCCGGCTCATCACTGGAACGGGCGCGGAGCAGCGCGGCGAACTGGCCGGGATGATCGAGAGCGAACCGTCGGTAGGCGAGACCCATGGCGACGACGGCGCTGTCGCCCGCCGTGCCGATGGCTGCCGTGCGAATCCGATCGACCAGGTTCTCCGAGGCGGCGGCGGCCACAAGCGATCGGAGACCCTTGAGGCCCTCACAGTGCGTGTAGAGCGCCGACGGGGCCACATCCAGCTCACCGGCGATGGCCGAAACGCTGAGCGCGTCGTAGCCGGCGTCATCGACAAATGATGCCGCCGTCGTGATGAGTACATCGATCCTGATTTTGGCCATGCCGTGGCGTCACCCTGTCGCGAGTGGAAGAAGTTGAGTGCAAGACTATCAACTTTTTGCTCTGCCGGGTTGCAATTGTCGACGTTCTGTCATAGAATCTGAAAGTAATTCAGATTTCCCATCAATCCATCAATACATCAGCTTCAAAGGAGACTCATGCTGTTGACTCAGAACGACCCCTTCCGTGACCTTGATCTGCTGTTCCGTCGGCTCGGTACCCGGTCGGTCGGCAGCGACAGCACCATGGCGATGGACGCCTACCGTCGCGGCAGTGATGTGTGGGTCCATGTGGACCTGCCGGGTGTCAGCGCCGATCAGGTCGACATCGACGTCGAGCGCGGCGTGCTCACCATCACGGCCGAGCGCACCTGGCCCCGCGAAGACGGCGATCAGCTGTACATCAATGAGCGGCAGACCGGCGCCTTCCGCCGCCAGGTCCATCTCGGTGACAGCCTCGATGTCGATGGCATCGAAGCCGACTTCGCCGACGGAGTGCTGACACTTCGTATCCCGGTGTCGGAGCGGGCCCAGCCCAAGCGCATCGAGATCAAGGCCCGTCAGGCGGCCATCGACACCGACGTGGCCGCCGGCACCAACTGATCCTCCTCCCACAACCAACCCGGCCGGTGACCCAAGCAGTCGCCGAGCCCGATCAACGACGCCCCCGGACTCCACCCGGCCGGGGGCGTCGCTGTGTTCGTTGGAGAAGTCCGGGGTGTCGAGCAGGTCGACCACCTCACGGTGGCCGGGCCCTCGGCGTTTCGGCGGGCTCGATCGACTACGTCGGGTCGGGACTGGACTCCGGGTAGATGAACCGGATCGCGCCCGCCGCGGCGACCGCACCGGTCAGCTGGGCGACGATGAATGCCGGAGCCGCCTCCGGTTTGATGCCGGCGAAGGTGTCGGACAGTGTCCGGGCCAGCGTCACGGCCGGGTTGGCGAAGCTCGTCGACGACGTGAAGTAGTAGGCCGCCGCGATGTAGCCACCGACGGTGAACGCGGCCAGGGTCGGTTTGCCCGAGCGGACCACGCCGTAGATCACGACGATCAGCCCGAATGTGGCAACGGCCTCGGCGAGGACGAGGTTGGACCCGAACCGTTCCTTCGTCGACCAGTTGACGGCGTCGAGCTCGAACATAAGGTTGGCGAGCACCACACCGAGGGCCCCACCGACGATCTGGACCACGACATAGGCCCCGGCGGTCGCGGTGTCGATGCCGCCGAGGAGACGATCGGCCACGGTCACGGCCGGATTGAAATGGGCCCCGGAGGCCGGCTGCAGGGCCAGGATCAGGGCCACGAGTATCCCGGCCGTGGCGAAGGCGTTCTGAAACAGCTGCAGCCCGACATCGCTCGACAGCCGTTCGGCCATGATGCCCGAGCCGACCACGCCGGCCAGGAGAAACGCCGTACCCACGAACTCCGCCGCCAGGCGGCGGGCCAGTTCCTGACGAGTGATCACGGCGACTCGACGTTCACGCCGAACTCGTCGAGCAGTTCCACGACCCGATTGCGAATCTCGTCGCGTACGGACCGCACGATCTCGATCGGCTGACCGGCGGGGTCGGTCAGGTCCCAGTCGTCATAGCGCTTCCCCGGAAGCACGGGACACGAGTCGCCGCAGCCCATGGAGACGACCACGTCGGCGGCCTCGACCTGATCGACCGTCCACCGCTGTGGTTGATGGGAGCTGATGTCGATCCCGACTTCGGCCATGACCGCTACGGCGTTCGGATTGACGTCGGCGCTCGGGTTGGAGCCGCCGGAGAAGACACGAACCCGGCTGCCGGCCAGGCCCCGGACCCATCCGGCGGCCATCTGCGATCGGCCGGCGTTGTGGCCGCAGAGAAACAGGACCGCCGGCGCTTTGGCGGGCGTGTTGGGGTCGAACTCCGAGGTGCTGCTGTGCGATTTGTCCATGTCAGATGGTCACCGTATCGCCTGTTGATGAACAGAACCTGGCACAATCGAGAACGATGAGCAACAACCCCGGCACCGAAGCACTCCCACCAGACGTGGCGGCCGAGCTGGATGGGATCGACACCGCCGCTGTGGTCGACGCCGACCAGCGGTACCTGATCCATCCCTACCAGTTGTTCGACACCTACCTCTCCGATCCGGTGTTGCCCATCGGTCGGGGGCAAGGGGCGCAGCTGGTCGACACCGAGGGTAACGTCTACCTCGACGCCGTCGGCGGGATGTGGTGCACCAACATCGGGCTCGGTCGCGACGAAATGGCCGACGCCGTCGCCGATCAGATCCGCAAGCTGGCCTACGCCAACCCCTTCGTCGACATGACGAATCTCCCGGCCGTCGAACTGTCGAAGAAGCTCGTGTCGCTGGCCCCCGGCTCGGTCAACCACGTGTTCTTCACCACCGGCGGCTCGACCGCCGTCGACGCCGCCTACCGCACCATTCAGCTCTACCAGCACGCCCGCGGCAAGCACGATAAGCACCACGTCATCAGCCGCATCGACGCCTATCACGGCTCGACATACGCCTCGGTGTCGATCGGCGGCAAGCCGGGTGATCGGCCTCCCGACTTCGACTTCATCGACGACGTCATCCATCACCTCAGCTCGCCCAACTTCTACCGCTACGGCGGTGATCGGACCGAGCAGGAGTTCGCCGACGACCTGGTCGCCGAGTTCGAGACCATGGTGGCCGACCTCGGAGGTCCCGACCACGTCGCCGCCTTCTTCGCCGAACCGATCATGGGCTCCGGGGGAGTCATCCTGCCTCCCGCCGATTATCTCCAGCGGATCTGGCGGTACTGCAAGGACAACGACATCGTGTACGTGTCCGACGAGGTGGTGACCGGGTTCGGGCGGCTGGGGGAATGGTTCGTCTCCGAGAAGCTGTTCGGCATCATGCCCGACATGATCACCTCGGCCAAGGGCCTGACCTCGGGCTACCTGCCCCTCGGGGCACTGTTGCTGAGCGACGAGATCTTCGACGTGATCTCGGCACCGGGCAACGGTCGGTACTTCGCGGTCGGCTACACCTACTCCGGCCATCCGGTGTCGTGCGCCGCGGCGCTGAAGAACATCGAGATCCTCGAACGGGAGCACCTCCTGGATCACGTGAAGGACGTCGGGCCCTACTTCATCGAGCGGCTGCAGACCCTGAGCGACCTCCCGATGGTCGGCGACGTGCGAGGATCACACCTGATGGCGTGTGTCGAGTTCGTGGCCGACAAGGCGACCAAGGCGACCTATCCGGAGGAACTCGGCATCGGGAAGCTGGTGTCCAACGAGACCGACGCCCTCGGTCTGATCGTGCGCCCGATCGACAATCTCAAC
>JAOUGG010000188.1 GCA_029857855.1 Acidimicrobiia bacterium
TTCTCCGGTACATCCCCCGTCCCCGGTTGTTTCGCCATGGTGATCACTCTCCGGACCTGCCTCCGTTCACGCCGCTCGAGGACCCGGCGAGAGACGGAATTCGTTTCCAGGATACCGATGTCGGTGAGCCCGGGAAACTCGCCCCCGGCGCCGTGGGCATCTCAGCCCACGACCAGTTCGTTGACCGATTCGGGTCTCGGCTCGGCACCTTCGGCACTCGCCACCATGTCGGCGACGAGCCGCTCCATGCCACGGTCGACGACGAGGTCTCCGAGAAAGCGAGCCGCCAACGGCCGGCTGCGCGTCGACTTGGCCGCCCAGCGCTCGAGGAGGCGCACGGCCGACCACGTCGCCGCCGCACCCTCCGGACGTGGCCGGTGCTCGAGATAGCCCGACCAGAACGACTCCAGCCAGCCATCCATGGTCGCCGACGGGATTGCAAGACCGCGGGTGGAGAGCTGTGGTCGGATGGCCACCAGGGCCGTCACGAAATAGGTGGCGTCGTGCAATGGTGGCGCTCGCAGGGCACCCAGGGTGTCGATCGCGGTGACCGCACCGTCGGAATCGACGAGGAGGTTGGTGAGTCCGAAATCGCCGAACCTCGTGGCGACGGCGAGGCGGGGCGGGAGCTGGGACTCGATCTGATCGATGAGGCGATCCCGCAGTGTCGTGACGGCCGACGATCGGCTGACGTCGACCAGATGCGCGGCAAGTCGATCGACCCCGTCGACGACGTCGGCCCGGTCGGCGAGGGCAACCGGGCTGTCGAGACGGACAACGCCGTCGTGGAACAGACGAAGCAGCGTGCCGACGCGGCGCATGATGTCGTCGAGGTTGCACCGGTCGGCAGCTCGACGCCAGCGGACATGGTCCAGTGCCAGCTCCCGAAGCGGTCGGCCATGGGCCGGGGTCATGACGAGCAGGTCGTCGTCGGAACCCTCCAGAATGGAAACGGCGCGCAGGAGCGGGTCATGATGCCGGTCGACCGCGGCGGCCAGATCCGACAGGGCGGCCGCCTGTTGCCTTGCCGGGCTGCCGGGCGAGTGCGTCGAGATGACCCGGGGCCATTTCGGTCCGCTGCGATCGTCGCGCTCGATGGGCGACTTCACGTAGAACTGGTCGACGCCGTCGGGCGTTGAGACCGAGTAGCGGTGAACAATGGAGAACCGCTTCCGCCAGACCCGGTCGAGTTCGAGGCTCACCGGGCCGTCGTGGACCCGCCGAGCGGCCTGCTCGGCGGCCGCCGTCATGCGGTCTTCGCGATCCTCGTCGCGATCCTCGTCCCCTTCGATCTCCACGATCGGCTCAGCCTATGGGCGCCGTCGTCCCGTCCAACGACTCGGAACCACTCCGGTAGGCTGATCGCCTTGGATTGTCGGTCAGCGTCGTTCCGGGTTTCCCCGGTGGCCTTTCTCTTTTCCGCTGTCGCCGGAAAGGCCCTCTCCGGGCCGCTGCTCGCGCTGATGCCTGTGCTGATGCTGATCGTTGCCGGATGCGGCGATTCGGGGGCGGCCGGTGATTCGACGGCGACCTCCGGCGTGGAGGCTCCCTCCGCACTCGAAAGCGCGGCCGCGTCGCCGGCTGGAGACGACGGGCCGGCGGCCGCTCCCCCGGCGGCACCGCCGACTCTGCGGGTCACGACTCCGGCGGCCTCGGCCGAAACATCGTCGACCACCGAGGCGACGACCACACCGGCCCCTGACGTCACGGACCGAACCGGGATCTGGTTGGATCCGCAGACGGTCATCGCCCTGCCGACCTCGGGCCCGGCCTGGGAAGCGGTACGCAAAGCGGCCAACGATGACTGGAAGAAACCGAATCTCGATGACGGCGGCAACGACCACGACGTCCAACTGCTGGCCGGTGCCCTCTACGCCACCCGCACCGGCGATGCGGCCATGCGCCGCAAGGTGGAACGTGGCCTGGCCGACATAACCGGAACGACCGTCGACGAGGTTCTGCCGCTGGCCCGCAACCTGCTCGCCTACGTGATCGCCGCCGACCTGATCGACTACCGACCGCCGGAGTTCACCCGTTGGCTGCAGCGGCTGATCGACACCGAGGCCGACGGGCGGGCCGGACACGATTCGCTCCGCCGGTCAGCGCTTTCCGACCCGTCCAACCACGGCACCCACGCCAGGGCCTCGGTGCTCGCGGTGGCGCTGTTCGTCGGCGACGAAGAGCTCACGGCGACGATGGCCGAGCGGTTTCACGACTGGCTCGGCCGTTCCGGCACCGGCTTCGTGTGGAAGGAGCTGGACTGGCAATCTGATCCGTCCAACCCGCGGGCCATCAACCCGCCCGGTGCCGTCATCGGGGGCCTTTCGGTCGACGGTGTGCTCCCGGAGGAGCAACGCCGCAGCGGCGGGTTCAGCAACCCGGCGCCTCGTGAGGGCTACGTGTGGGAGGCCTTGCAGGGCGTGGTGGCGACTGCCGAGATGCTCGACAAAGCCGGCTACCCGGCCTGGGAATGGGAGGATCGAGCGATTCTGCGGGCCATGACCTGGCTGTACCAGATCAACGGCTCTCCTGCCGAGGGCGACGACGAGTGGCAGGTCTGGTTGGTCAACCGGGCCTACGGCACCAGCTTCTCAACCCGGATCCCGACTCGACCCGGCAAGAACATGGGCTACACCGACTGGACCCATCAACGAACGTGATGCCGGGCGACCTCGCCGGACAGGCGATGGTCGGCAGTCCGGTCTGGCGGGTCGGCGTTCATCAACTCGGCCAGTCGGGCGGTCGTGCGGCCGAGATCGAAGTTGTCACGGACCGTCCGGTTGGCGTTCTTGGTCAGCCGGGCGACGAGGACCGGCTCGGTCAGGAGTCGTTCGATGGCATCGGCGATGGCGACCGGATCTCCGGGCGGTGTGAGCAGCCC
The DNA here is from genome assembly GCA_029857855.1 of Acidimicrobiia bacterium. GTDB lineage: Bacteria > Actinomycetota > Acidimicrobiia > Acidimicrobiales > SZUA-35 > JAHELU01. Next base: position 2,882 of record JAOUGG010000188.1, read on the forward strand.
GGACTCCTCGTGCACGACCAGCTCGGGAATGCCGCTGAGATCGCTGGCCACGACCGGCGTCCCGGCGGCCATCGCCTCCATGATCACCGTCGGAATACCTTCTCGTCGACCGTCTCGGCTGGCAACGCTCGGAGCGACCAGGACGTGAGCGCTCCGGTAGCGTTCGATCACCTCGTGGTGATCGACGGCACCGACGAACTCGACCCGATCGTCGACGCCCAGACGGGTGGCCAGATCGGTCAACATCGGCCCGTCGGACCCGGCGCCCACGAACTGGACGTCGACCTTGCGGCCCCTCCGCTTCAGCTCCACCACCGCTTCGATCAGGTAGCGCTGGCCCTTGACCTCGTGGAGCGTTCCGACACAGACGACGAGTGGTTCGGCGGCGCGATCGGCGGGCGAGCCGGGAACGATGTGGGAGACATCGACCCCGCAGTGCACGATCTCGACGCGGCCCACCTCCCCGCATTCCTCGCCGATGACCGCTCGGTTGAACTCCGAGATGGCGGCGATGAACGCTGCCTCGGCCACCTTCGTCTTCATCATCGCCCGATGGCGGTGGACGTCGGACCCGTGGGCCACCACGCTGTAGGGCAGACCCGTCAACCGGCCCAACGCCCAGGCGGCAAAGCCGCCGTGGGTCAGGAAGTGGGCGTGGACATGCGAGATCCTCGTGGTCGTGAGCTCGTCGGCGATCGCGCAGATTCGTGGCAGAAGGTAGAAGTCCTTCAGCATCATAAACGGAGATCGCCAGGTGTCGGCAAGCAGGCGGCCAACGATCGAGCCGAGGCATCGGGGTCGTTTGACGAGAGTGTTCAAGAACGCGCCGACGGCCTGACCGCCCCAGGGGCGTCCGTAGTGGGCACGCTCCACGAGCGCGGCGACGTTGGACTGATGCGGCCCCGGCTGCTCGGGCAGCAGCGGGTAGATGTGGACCTTCACGCCGTGTTGTTGCAGACCGAGGATCTCGTTCACGACGAAGGTCTCAGTGAACTTGGGGAACCGCGACATCACGACCGCGACCTCCATCGGGGATGTGGTCGTCATAGCTTCGACGGGCGGCGGTCGTCGCTCGTGGTCATGGCCGAATCGTCTTCGCCCGGATCGTCATCGTCCTCGTTGACGAACTCGATGTCTTCGAGTCCGGGGAGGCCGTCATCGTCGAACTCGCGCTCGGCGAGGTAGTCGTCGTCGAGATCGTCGAGATCGTCGAGATCGTCGAGATCGTCGAGATCGTCGAGATCGTCGAGATCGTCGAGATCGTCGAGATCGTCGAGATCGTCGAGATCGTCGTCATCAGCATCATCAGCGTCGAAATCGTCATAGTCGAGGTCGTCGTCGTCGAACTCGTCGTCATCGAACTCGTCGTACCCGAGATCGTCGTCGAATTCGTCCTCGGCGAAGAACTCATGGCCCTCGAGGTCGTCGTCGAGCGGGTCATCGGCGGACCAGCCAGAGCCGGCCTCGGTTTCGACCCGATCACGATCGGCACCGTCGGCGATGGTCACGTCACCGATAACCGCCACCTCCGAATCGAGCACCGACCTCGACGTTGACAGCGAGGTGGCCATGATCAGCTCACCACGGTCGAGTTCCAGAATTGCGGTCGGGCGGGAGTTGAGCCGCTCAAGGTCGTCGAGCAGTCGCCGAACGGCGCGACGCTCGGTCTCTCCGGAGCGGACGACCAGCACGATCCGGTCCACAGCGGGAACAGCGGTCAGGGCACGCACGGACGTGCCCACCGCCGGTGCCACCAGGAACAGGAGTTTGCTGTCGGAACTCTCGGAGATCCGGGCGATTCGCTTGACTCCCGACTCGGTGTTGAGATCGATTGGATCGACGATCTCCAGGCCGAAGGCGCGGTCGATCCTCGCCAGCAGGCGGTCGTCCGGATCGAGGTCGGCCAGCTCGACCGAACAACTGAGGCGGTGGCCGGCCTGGGCCAGCACCGCCACCGTGCGGGCGACGTCGCCCTCGAGGCCCTCAGTACCCGGAACGAAGAGCATGGTGCGGAAAGGGCCGAGTTGGATGCCCTTTATGAGCAGCTGCTGGAAGATCAGTTCGTATTCGTCGAGCTTGTTGGCCACCTGCTTGGCCGGTCGCCTTCGGAACAGGCGACGACGGCCGCCCGTGACGTGCTCCATCGAGAACACATCGAGACCCAGTAACTCGAGGTACTGGCGATCGACGGGTCGGCGGCGGCTCCGGGGGGCGAGGCTGCCGAGCGCCAACCCGACGCCCGCTCCCAGAATCGAGGTACCGAGCAGGGTCAGGACCGAGCGACTGCTGACGCGCTTGGCCGGATCGGTGGCGTCGTCGAGAACCCGAACCTGGCCGGGCGTCGGGCCCGCCGACACCAGATCATCGGGCTGTTGCTGTGAACCCTCGACCAGAACGATGAGGTCGGCGGCCAACGTGGTGGCCAAGCGGGGTGGGGTGCTCGGATCATCGCCGGTGACCACGAGCAAAATCACTCGTGACTTGTCATCGGCGACCGTCGAAACATCACCGTCGTCGACGCTCACACCCAGCGAGTCGGCGGCCCGGTTCACGGCGTTTCGGCTGCTGAGAAGATCGGCGTAGGTTCGAGACAACAGACCGGCGGCATCGAGCGTCGACCGGTCGGCGCCAACCGGACCGACGAGCAGCTGCATGGTCGACTCATAGCGCGGCTGCTGCCTCGAGGTGATGGCGATACCGGCGGCGAGACCGAGCAGCGTGCCCACCAGAAGGTAGACGGCCCGTCGTACGAGACGGGCCCTCGTCCCCGGCTCGTCCTGCCTCATCCCTCCGGCTCCGATCATGGCTTCATTCTTTCCCTGCGGTTGCCGGAGGAACGTACATCATCGCTGGGCGGCTGGAAGCGATCCGCCCACGGAAGCATCTGCAAGCGCAGCGCGTTCATTCCGGTGCGCCGGCTGACGTTGAATCGACCGATCAGGAGAGGATCGCCCTCGTCGATGCGATGGGCCGCACGGTGGGTCGTGAAGGCCAACTCGAAACCGAGTTCCTCGACCACCGCTCTGACCTCGGGGGTCCGCTGACCGCTCGGGTAGGCGAATGCAGGCG
>JAOUGG010000189.1 GCA_029857855.1 Acidimicrobiia bacterium
GCATCGACTCCTTCACTCGGGGCACTCGGGGCACTCGGGGCACTCGGGGCACTCGGGGCACTTGGGCGGCCCGACGGCCGCGCTCGATGGATAGAACGGTAGCCCGTCCACCGAGCCTCGTCGACCGAATTACGTTCGGCCGCGCTGGAAGACGGGATTGCGACTCCGGCGACTCCGGAGACTGCTGCGGCCGCCGGTCAGCCGGGCTCGGGGATGTTGCCCCCGGGATAGGTCAACGCCAGTTCCGCCTCGGTCGGCGTCCGGGACTCGCGGGCCTCTGCCGGGAGGAGGTCGACGATGCGGGCCATCAGATCCGCCGTTGCCGCGTCGAGGTCGTCGTCCGACAAGCCGGTTGGGAGATGGTACGGCTCGCCGACGGTGACCGTGATCGTCGGCGGGTCGGCCAGGTTCATCACGTAGGGCACGCGACTGGAGCGGGGCCAGGCCTTCTCGGTGCCCCACAGACCCATCGGGACGATCGGGGACCCGGTGTCGCGGGCGAGGCGGACCGCGCCGTAGCGGCCCATGAGCTTCGGCTCGAAGAAGGCCGGCCCACGGGGAATCGTGCCCTGCGGGAACACGGCGATCAACTCGCCGGCCCCCAGCGCCCGGGCCGCCTGCATCATCGGCTCGTCGCTTCCACTCCCCCGGTCGACGCGAATGGCGCCGAGCGCTTTGACCAGCGAACCGACCAGCGGCGCATCGGTCACTTCCTTCTTGGCCAGAAAGCGAGCCGGTCGGCCCCGCCGGCCGATTGCGTGGGCCACCAACGCCGGGTCGAGATAGCTGCGATGGTTCGGGGTGACGATGCACGCTCCGTCGGCCGGAAGGTTGTCGAGGCCGTGAAGCTCGATATGCAGCCATGGCCACAGCTGCGGCTGGGCCACGGTGTTGATGACCTCCTGGAGCTCGACCCCCAGCGGTTTGGGCACACCCTCGGGGGCGTTGAACCAGACCCGGGGCCAACGTCGGGCCACGGCGAAAGCGAACAAACGCGGGTCGGGATTCACTGCCACCGGATTGCCCACCTTCGACAGCATGGGCACGTCGAAGATGCTGTCGGAGTAGGCGTAGCTTTCGCTGAGGTCGACGACGTTGGCCCGGGCCCATGCCTCCACCGAGCGGCCCTTGCCCAGGGACCACACGAATTCGCCGTCGATCGTGCCGTCGTAGGTTCCATCCGGTCCGACCCGGTAGCGGGTGGCGAGGACGTCGTCGAATTCGAGGAGATCGGCCATGGGTTTGATCACGTCGTAAGGCGTGGTGGTGGCCAGGACGAGCTTGCGGCCCGCCTCCCGGTGTTCGGCCACGGTGGCAAGCGCAAACGGCTCGACCTGGGCCATGAGCTCCTCGGCCAGGTCGTGGCCGGCCTGGCGAACCGCTTCGGCGGGCCAGCCCTTCGCGGCCCGAGCGCCCTGGCGGGTGAGGAGAATCGACGGCAGTGTCTCGCCGAACACGTTGAAGAAACCGAACGCCAGCCCCTCGCCTGGGATGGACCGCTCCGGCAGAACGCCAACTCGACGGAGGGCTTTCGAGATCGTCGGACCGCTGGCCAGGGGGATGAGTGTGCGGTCCAGATCGAAGAAGGCGGCTGCTGCGGCTCTACGTGTCATGCGTTGGTTGCGTCTCCAGCCTGCCGTTCCGATCGGCGCGTTGGTCTCCCGAACCCGTCTTCCGGGCAACTCTTGCGCACAACTGTAGACCGGGTGCAACAAACGGGACACAGCGGAGATCGACACACGGCGAGATCGAGACACAGCGAGATCGGGACACGGCGAGATCGGTACAGAATGTAGTCAGGACAAAATGAAAAGGACCGGCCGAGAATGGCCGGTCCTTTATTAAAGATGTCCGGGCTGAAGGGGGGACAAGCCCGGACTTCGAGCAGATGCTGGAGGGGGAACCAGACTGTTCGAGTTACGTGCCATGCTATGGCCCCACCCGCCATCTGTCAACGCGTTTCGATAGATATACGCCATCATCTAGAGAGATCGGGCGGATACCTCTGTGGCAGTTCTGTGCCATCATTATTCGCGATGGACCTACGACAGCTTCAGGCGTTCCTCGCCGTGGTCGAACACGGAGGATTCACGGCCGCCGCCCGAGCGACCCACACGGTGCAGTCGAACATCTCGACCCATGTCGCCCGCCTGGAGCGGGAGCTCGAAGCGACCCTCATCGACCGGTCAACCGGGCGCCCCACCGAGGAGGGCGAGGCGGTCCTGACCAGGGTGCGTCGGATACAGACCGAACTGGCATCGCTCCAAGCCGACGTTTCGAGCCTGAGGGGTTCCCCCCGTGGCACGGTTCGCATCGGCATCATCGGCACCACCGCCCGGTGGCTGACGCCGATCCTGGCCGAGACCGTCGCCGCCAACTCACCCGACATCCATCTCGTCGTCGCCGATGGAACCACCCGTGCGATCGAGCTCCGCCTCCTCGACGGCGAACTCGATCTCGGGCTCGTCGGACTGCCGATCGACGATCCCGAGATCCGGACGGCCGCCCTCTTCGACGAAGACCACGTCGTGGTCGGACCGCAGGATCATCCGCTGGCCAAGGCGAAAGGTCCGGTCGAGCTGGCCGACCTGGCCAAGTACCCGCTCCTGCTTGCGGCGCCGGGCACGCCGTTCCGCCAGGAGGTCGACGAGACCTTCCGGTCGCGCGGGCTTCGTCCTCAGGCGAAGCTGGAGGTGGATGGGCTTCGCCTGCTGGCCTCCTTGGCCTTTCAGGGGTTCGGTATCGCGATCGTGCCGGCGACGGCGGCACCCGGTTGGGTGGGCGGTCCATGGACGAGGATCAACGTCGAGGGCCTGTCGAGGCGCACCGTCGGGCTGGCGGTGCGCCGCCGGGGCATGCCGACCGTGGCCGCCCAGGCCACGGTCAACATCCTGCGGGGCATCATCGCCGCCCAGGCCACCGAAGTTCCGGGCCTCCACCCGTTGGGCACGTCCGATTGAGGGATCCGCAACGCCGCTACCGTGAGCTGACCATGACCAGCAGGTTCCAGGTGACATGACCGACACAGAAGCGGAGACACCGTCGCTCACCACGTTCCGGCAGACCAGGCTGGGTGAACATCGGGTCGTGTTGGCATCGACCGGAGCCAACGCTGCGGAGCCGGTCCTCCGGGCGGTCGACGGCCGGCGGCTCTCATCCGCGATCCGCCAGGCCAACGATCAACGTATCCCGTTCGTTCTGACCCTACGCAGCACTGGCGTGGACGTCGAGGACGGGATCGGCGCCGCCGCCGGATGGGCCGGTGCGGCCCGCGAACTGGTGCAGGCGAGCGGCGTCGTCCCCACCGTGGCCATCGTCTCGGGACCGGTGGTGTCCGGGCCCGCCCTCCTCCTGGGTCTTTTCGACATCGTGATCCTCACCAACGATTCCTACGTCTACGTCAACGGTCCTCGTAACGTCGAAACCTACACGGGAGTCCCGATCTCGGGGATCGAGCTGGGTGGAGCGTCGACCCACCTCCGTTCGACGGGGCTGGCGTCGATGCTGGTGGACGACGTCGACGAGGCATTGGCGATAACCGAGGACATCCTCGCCCACCTCCCCGGCAGCGTCGATCATCTCCCGCAGGTCATGGAGACCAGTGACCCCGACGACCGTCCCTGCTCCGGCCTCGGCGCGCTACTGCCCACGACGCCGGCCGGGTCCTACGACGTCCGCGACGTCATCGCCGAAGTCGTCGACGACGGCCACTTCCTCGAGCTGCGGGCCGGCTGGTCGCCGAATCTGGTCACCGGGTTCGCCGCCCTCGGTGGCATACCGGTTGGCATCGTCGCCAACCAGACCCAGTCGCTCGCCGGCAGCATCGACATTCCCGCCGCTCAAAAAGGCGGGCGGTTCGTGGCGATGTGTGATGCCTTCAACGTTCCCCTCATCACCATGGTCGACACGTCAGGCTTCCTCCCCGGCAAGGACCTCGAATGGCGGGGCATGATACGCCACGGCGCACAAATGGCGTTCGCCTACGCCCGGGCCACCGTCCCCCGGATCGGGCTCATCCTGCGCAAGTCCTACGGCGGTGCCTACATCGTCATGGATTCCGTCAAGATGGGCAACGACCTCATGCTGGCGTGGCCTTCGGCCGAAGTCGCCGTGATGGGGGCCAAGGGCGCCGTCGAGATCCTGCACCGCACATCCTCGCCGGAGGAGCGGGCCACACTCGAGGCGGGCTACGAAGCCCAGTACCTGACGCCGTATCCGGCCGCCGAACGTTCGTCGATCACCGGCGTCATCGACCCGTCCGACACCAGGCGGGAACTCGTCGCCGGGCTGCGGATGCTGAGCTCCAAGCGGGAGCGCCTGCCGGGCCGCCGCCACGACAACTCGCCCCTGTGACCGGCGGCCGGCACGGCTCGGATCGAACCACACGCCGGGCCCAAACCAAACAATCGAAGCGATTAGGACCGCAGGGTACCCCACCCGCTAGATTCGATTCCGAAACAACCATCCATATCGGTCGATAGGTACCTGCACAACGGGGTGTGGATCCCCGGACCGCGGGCAAACGTGAAACAGGGCGGCTGCCGACGGTTCGACGAGACCCGGATGACAACCCGCCAGCGTCACCAGCCTTGAGAGAGAGGACAACCGTGCCCGATTCGGTAACCATCACTGACAATCGCACCGGAGAGTCGTTCGAGATACCCATCGTCAACGGGGGTGTCGACGCCTCGGAGTGGCGCAAGAACCTCCCGGGCCTTTGGTTTCTCGATCCGGGTTTCACCACCACCGCATCGACCGAAAGTGCTATCACCGAACTCGACGGCGGCAACGGCATTCTCCGGTACCGCGGCTACCCCATCGAACAACTGGCGGAGCACTCGACCTTCCTCGAGGTCTGCTACCTGCTCATGCACGGTGAGCTGCCGAATCAGCAGCAGCTCGAGAAGTGGATCTACGACGTGACCCACCACACGTTCATCCACGAGAACATGCGCAAGCGGTTCTATGAGGGTTTCCACTACGACGCTCATCCGATGGGCATGCTGGTGTCGGCCATCGCCGCGCTTTCGACGTTCTACCCCGAGGCGAAGGACATCGAGGACCGCGACAACCGATTCATCCAGATCAACCGGTTGATCTCGAAAGGTCCGACGCTGGCGGCCATGGCCTACCGGGCGAGCATCGGTATGCCGTTCGTCTATCCGGACAACCAATTGACCTACGCCGAGAACTTCCTGTCGATGATGTGGAAGATCGCCGAGCCCCGCTACATCCCCAATCCGGTTCTGTCCCGAGCCCTCGACGTGCTGCTGATCTTGCACGCCGACCACGAGCAGAACTGCTCGACGACGGCCCTCCGGGTCATCGGTTCGTCCCATGCCGACCCCTACAGTGCGGTGGCCGGTGCCACGGCGGCGCTCTACGGTCCCCGACACGGCGGCGCCAACGAAGCGGTCATTCACATGCTTCGGGACATCGGATCCTACGAGAACGTCGAGGCGTTCATCGAGACCGTCAAGGGTGGCGACGACCGGCTGATGGGCTTCGGCCATCGTGTCTACAAGGCCTACGACCCCAGGGCCCGGATCGTCAAGGACCATGCCGACGAGGTGTTCAAGGTCACGGGCAAGAACCCGCTGCTCGACATCGCGCTCAAGCTCGAGGAGATCGCCCTCAAGGACGACTACTTCAAGAGCCGCAACCTGTATCCGAACGTCGACTTCTACACGGGTTTGATCTACCAGGCCATGAACTTCCCGATGGACATGTTCACCGTGTTGTTCGCCATCGGTCGGATGCCGGGCTGGCTGGCGCACTGGAACGAGGCCCTCGAGGGGGGCGTAAAGATCTCCCGACCCCGCCAGGTCTACGTCGGCCCGGGCGAGCGCGACTACGTGCCGGTCTCCGAACGCGACTGAACGTCAGCCCGCCCGGGCGACATCCACCAGAATCTTCCCAACGTTGGCGTTGGATTCCATGTAGCGGTGG
>JAOUGG010000229.1 GCA_029857855.1 Acidimicrobiia bacterium
CGAGGGCCACACCGGCGGCCAGCATGACCACACCGACGATGTTGCGCAGGTGACCCGAGCGCCGTCCGCTTCCGACCTCTCCGGCCAGGGCGGCGATCGGGCTGACCCGACCGGCCCGCAGGGCGGGGGCCACGGCGGAGACGACGGTGGTGATGACGCCGACGGCGAGGCCGACGATGATCGTGGCCGGCTCGATGATCAGATCCATCTCGGGCAGGCCGAGTCCGAGGCCGTCGAACATCGCCAGCAGCCCGAGGTGCAGGCCGATCCCGGCGGCGATGCCGAGCACCGAGGCGACGAAGCCGATGACCAGCGATTCGGCGATGATGCCCCGACGGATCTGGCGGCCTTCGGCCCCAATGGCCCGCAGGAGGCCGATCTCGCGGACCCGCTGGGCCAGCACCACACCGAAGGTGTTGTAGATGATGAAGATGGAAACGAAGAGCGACACGCCGGCGAAGCCGAGGAAGACGTTCTCGATGATGCCGACGACCTCGTTGAAGTCGGCTGCGGTCTCGTCCTCCACGGTCTGCTGGTTGACGACCTCGAGCCCGCCGGCCGAAAGCTCGTCGCCGAGGGCGGTCTCGACCTCGGAGGCGTTCCACCCATCGGCGACTGCGACCTCGATCTCATCGAACCGGCCGTCGGGGACGCCGAGGATGGTACGGGCGTCGTCGATGTGGTAGCCGGTGAGGACCGCTCCGAGGGTGTCGTTGTTCTCCCCGAAGCTGAAGACACCGGACAGCGTGTAGTCGTCGAAGTGGCCTTCGGTCGTGGTGACGGCATAGGTTCCGCCCACCTCGAACCCGTTGTTGGAGGCCGAGTCGATGTCCATCACGAACTCACCCGGTCCGGGTGCCGCTCCCTCGACGATGGCGGCGCGGCCGTCGTCGATGGTCGTCGACCAGGAGAAGCCGATGAGCGGTGGACCCTGAGTCTCGACCGGGGTTCCGTCGGCCGTGATCGGCTGGACCCGGCCGCTGATGGTTCCCTCGGCGGTGGCCACGCCGTCGGTGGCGGCGATAGTGGCCAGGGTTGATTCGTCGATGACGGGGTTGACGCCGAACTCGTCGCCCTCGCGGACGATCAGTTCGGGTCCTGCAGCGATGTCCTTGGACAGGGCCCCGAACGATTCACGGAGTCCGTCCGAGGTGATGAAGGAGGCGACGACGAAGCCGACGCCGAGCACGATGGCCAAACCGGTGAGGCTCAGCCGGGCCTTGTTGGCGGCCAGGTTCTTGAGAGTGAGTTTCCACATGATCAGGCTCCCAGTTCGCGAATGCGGTCGAGGACCGAGTCGGCGGTCGGATTGGCGAGGTCGTCGACGATGCGGCCGTCGGCGAGGAACAACACGTTGTCGGCGTAGGTAGCCGCAACGGGGGAGTGGGTGACCATCACGATGGTCTGGCCGAAGTCATCGGTGGCCCGCCGCATGAACGAGAGGATCTCGTCGCCGGAGGCCGAGTCGAGATTGCCGGTCGGCTCGTCGGCGAAGATGATGTCGGGCTGGGATATCAGTGCCCGGGCCACCGCGACCCGCTGCTGCTGACCGCCCGACAACTCCTCGGGCTTGTGGCCGAGCCGGTTGCGGAGGCCGGTGGCGTCCATCACCTGGTCGAACCAGGTCTGATCGAGTGAACGCCCGGCCAGATCCAGCGGCAGGGTGATGTTCTCGGCGGCGGTGAGGGTCGGCACCAGGTTGAAGGCCTGGAAGATGAAGCCGACGCGCTCACGACGGAGCAGCGTCAGCTGCCGGTCGTTCATGGCCGACAGGTCGGCGTCGCCGATGAACACCTGACCGGTGGTGAGATTGTCGAGCCCGGCGAGGCAGTGCATCAGCGTCGACTTGCCCGAACCGGACGGCCCCATCACGGCGGTGAACCGGCCCCGGGGGAGGGTGAGCGTCACCTCGTCGAGGGCGACGACCTGGGTGGACTTTGATCCGTAGACCTTGGTGGCTCCGACGGCCCGGGCGGCCAGCGGGGCTGAAACGGCGGTGGTGCCGTTGTTCCGAGCGGCGGTGCCGATTTGGCTGATGGCCGGAGGGGCAGCGATTGAGCTCATGACGATCTCCTTGACGTGGGCGATTCGGCGCGATGCCGAAGTTGTTTGATGTGCTTTCCGTCAGCCTCATGCACAGAAGACGATCGAGGTAGTGGGGATGGCCCGAGTCGCGCCCCGAAACACCCTGACGCTCCCTCAGGGTTGACCCCGAGATTCGGGCGCCGGCCCGTTGACCCGGCACAGTCGCCACCTTCTCTTTGCGGGTCCGTGGTTTTGCGGGTCCATGTCTTTGCGGGTCCGGCCCGGACCGCAAGGCGCCGTCGGTAGCCTTGACCACTTCGTGGCGGGGCGGATCGAAGCGGACATGGGAGGATCGGCGTGGGGCGGAGGAGTTTTCCTGTGGTGGCGCGTGCGGGACTGGGGCTGGTGGCAGCGGCGCTGGTGCTCGACTGTGTCGCCCTCGTCGTCGATGTCCTCGCCGGCCGTCGGATCGTGGGCGGCGTCCCGATTGCCGAGGTCGGGCTCGAGCTCGGGTCGACCCTGTCGCAACTGGCCAATCTGGCCGTGCCCATCGCCGTGCTGATCGGCGGCCTGGCCTTCGTCTGGTGGTTCCACCGGGCCTACTCCAACCTGGCGGCGGCGTCGGGCGGCGTCGCCAACCGGTTCGCTCCGGCTGGATCTACTGGCAGCTCACCGCGCTGATCGGTGATCTGCTGCTGCTGATCTCGCTGTGCTTCGGTCTGCTGCTGATCAACGAGGTACGCGATACTGGGCGGTCGTGAAGCACAACATCGAGTATCTCGACGACTTCGAGGCAGGCCGAGCCTACGAGCTCGGGTCGTTCACGCTGACCGAAGCGGAGATCATCGACTTCGCCACCCAGTTCGATCCGCAACCGTTCCACATCGATCCGGAGGCGGCCGAGGGGTCGATGTTCGGCGGGCTGATCGCATCGGGCTGGCACTCGGTCAGTTGCGTGATGCGCCTGATGGTCGACAACCTCATCCCGGCCCGGTCGGGATTGGGATCGCCCGGCATCGATCAGCTGCGATGGTTGAAGCCGGTGCGCCCGGGAATCGAGTACCGGGCCGTCTACACCGTCGACTCGGTGCGTGATTCGACATCGAAACCGGACCGCGGAATGATCACCACGACCACGGAGCTCTTCGATCCCGACGGGGAGGCGGTGATGACGTTCACCGGTGTCGGCATGTACCTGAAGCGCCCCGACCCCGACTGATCCGCCCCGACTGATCCACCCCTGGCGCCTTGTGGGCGATGCGTTCACCTACGATTGAGCAATGCAGGGTGTCGATGGGTCGACAAGCGGATGGGTGGCGAGGTGGCGCTGGCCGATCGCCGTGGCCGTGCTTTTTCTGGTGGCCGTTGCCGCCTTCGGCGACCCGATCCAGGAGTCGGACGCTGTCGCCGGCCCCGGTGCCGGTGCCGCTGCCGGTGATGCTGCCGCCGGGGCGACCGATTCCCCCGCGACCACCGGAGTGGCGACGTCTTCCTCCGGAACGCCGGCTTCAACCGTGTCGGCAACGTCGATGGCCCCGGTGACGACGTCGAGCGGGCCGGTCGAAACGCAGCCGGATCGTCGGCCGATCACGCTCGGGTTCGCCGGCGACACGTCGTTCACCAACGGCTTGGATGCGAGGGATCCGTTCGCCGAGGTCACGGACCTGCTGAGCGCGCCCGATCTGATGGTGGTCAACCTGGAGACCGCCGTCGCCGATCCAGATGTCGGGCAGGTCTTCGTGGCCAAGGACTTCCTGTTCAAGTCGCCGCCGTCGTCGCTGGATCTGGTGGTCGACGCCGGGATCGACGCAGTCGTGTTGGCCAACAACCACACGCTCGATTTCGGGCCCGACGCCCTGGCTCAGACGCTGCGCGAGGTCGACGCGGCCGGGCTGCACCGGGTGGGAGCGGGGTTGACCACGGAGGAGGCATACCAACCGTTGCTCGTCGATGTCGGCGACTGGAGGGTCGGACTCGTGGGCCTGAGCCGGGTGCCGTGCGACTGGTCGGCGTCGGGGGAGAACACCCGTCCGTGGGTGGCGTGGGCATGCCCGTCGCTGATTGATCGGGCCGACGAGATGGTGACGGCCGCCGTCGACGCTGCGGATGTCGTGGTCGTGATGGTGCACGGCGGCACCGAGGGGGTGCTCTGCCCGTCCGAGCACATGGTGGAGCTCGAACAACGGTGGGCGGAGCTCGGAGCGGACGTCGTCGTTGACGGTCATCCCCACGTCCTCCAGGGCATCACGTCATGGGATGACACGATGGTGGTGCACTCCACCGGCAACTTTGCGTTCCCCTCGGCTCGGGGGATCACCGCAAACAGCGCCGTGTTCCTGTTCGACGTGGCGGAGGACGGGATCGACCTCCGGGTCGAACCGGTGCGGGTCGACGGGGGCGTCGGCCGCCGGCCGTCGGTCGAGCAGCGTCAGGCGATCCTGGATCAGATCAACGGCGTCAGCTCGGGTTGGCAGCTCGACGAGACCGGCCGAGCCATCCGATCCGACAAGACCGGAGCCTGCTGAGCCGGTTTTTACAAACCCACTGCGAAGTCGAGGATTTGGGACTGCTGTACGGCGTCGAAGCCGTAGATCAGTTCGCTGCCTGCGGTGAGGTCGGGTGACAGCACCATCATCTGCGAGTTGGCCCGCACCTCGAAGGCCTGCCAGGTGACGAAGCTCGGGTCCCACAGCATGGTCGGGGTCTGCACGCCGGTGCTGTCGAGGAAGTCGAGGGCGTAGGGAAAGTCGTCCTGGGCTCCCATGCCGACGACCTGGATCTTGTCGATGTTGTCTTGAGCAAACTGCTCAACGGCCGGACCTTCGGCCCGGCAGGTGGGTCAATGCGGCGCCCAGAACCAGAGCAGCACCGGTCGGTCGCCGGTCACCACCTCCCGCAGCGAGGTGACCGATCCGTCGTAGACCGACACAACCTCGATGTCCCGTGCGTCGTCGGACGTTTGGAGGTTGGGGATGTTCTGCTCGGCCGCCGCCTGAGCCTCCTCGGGTGGCAGCGACGGCGGCGGTCCGCTGACGGGGGCGGAGGTTTCGTCGCTGTCAGCGGGGTCCGGGTCTTCGGTCGCTGCTGATTCGCCGTCAGCCGTCGAATCATCGTCGGCCATGGTGTCGGTGGTGTCGTCGACCATCGCCTCCGATTCGCCGGCGTCGGCGGCGGGCGCGGCCTCGGCGGTCGGATCGTCGGCCGAGTTGGCGGCTTCGGTCGAAACCGTGTCGGCGGAGCCTGAACAGGCGGTGGCCATCAGCGCCAACCCGAAGAGCAGGGCGCGCAGGGAACGGTCTCTGGCCACGGATTTCATCACATCGGTAACCGGCGTCACGACTCCATTATTCGGACTCGTGCGAAAAAACGCCGAAATCGGGCCTAAACGTTCGCGAAACTCGTGTCAGCTCAGACGGTCCTTGACCAGGCCGGCAACCTTCTTACCATCGGCACGGCCCGCGACCTTGGCGTTGATCGCCTTCATGGCCCGGCCCATGTCGGCCTTGGCGCTGATGCCCTCGGCGGCCAGCGTCTCCTCGATGAGCGCCACAAGTTCGTCGTCGGTCAACTGCTTCGGCAGATAGCCCTCGAGTATGGCGAGTTC
>JAOUGG010000190.1 GCA_029857855.1 Acidimicrobiia bacterium
GAACGTACTGAATCCGTTGGCCCTGGCCGCGGCGGCCAGATACTCGAGAAGCAGGGTGGCCAGGCCACGACCGTGGTTCGCGTCGTCGACGAAGAACGCGACCTCGGCCACCGCCTCGGGCAGGCTGCCGTGTTCGTAGCGGGCGATCGCCACGAGTTGACCGCCGTCGAAAACGACGAACGCCATGCGGTTCCGGTAGTCGACCTGGGTGAAGAAGTCGAGCTCGTCGTCACTCAACTCGGGTCGGTGACGGAAGAAGCGGAAGTAGATGCTTTCCGACGACTGGCGGCTGTGGAAGTCGACGAGGGCCTCCCGATCCGCTGGTCGGATGGGACGAACTTCGACCGTCTCGCCGTCGGCGAGCACGGCGTGGGTCTCCCACTCCCGGGGATAGGCGGCGATCAAGTCGTCGGGGTCGGCTCCGGCCATGAGGCGTCCTAGCCCTGCTCGGCGGCTTTGCGGAGAAAGTCCGCCGCGATCGGGGCCGCCACCGACCCGCCGAACCCTCCACCGTCGACGACCACGGCGAAGGCGACGTCGCCCTGATAGCCGATGAACCAAGCGTGGGTGGGCGGCGGATCACCGGACCCGAACTCGGCGGTTCCCGTCTTGCCGTGGACCTGACCTCCGGGAACCCCTTTCAATGCCTGCCCGGTGCCGTAGTCGACCACGGCTCCCATCATCTCCTGGAGAGCGGCGATTGCCGCCGGATCGAGGGCCTGGGCGCCGTCGGCACCGGAGCCCGCTCCAACGACGAGCGTCGGCGGGTGGTAGGTGCCGTCGGCCACTGCCGCCGCCATCACGGCCATGCTGAGCGGGCTGACCAGCACCTGTCCCTGGCCGAAGGACGTGGCGGCTCGATCGACCGCCGAATCTCGTACCGGCACCGAGCCGGAGAACGCCGTGGTGCCGAGCCGGTACTCGGCTCCGACACCCAGGCTCCGCGCCACCCGGGGCGGCGTCGCGCCGTCCATCGCCGTGCCGAGCTCGACGAACGACGTATTGCACGAGTGGGCGAACGCGTCCCGCAGGGAGACGTTACCCCGGTCCTTGGTCTCGGAGTTCCGGAATTCCTTGCCGTCGACCACGATCGAGGCCGGACAACCGGTCGGCTGGTCGACGGACGCACCCTGTTCGAGCGCGGCGTAGGCGGTGACCACCTTGAAGATCGATCCCGGGGGATACTTCCCGGTCAGCGCGTGGTTGTCCACCGCGGCCCCGGGGCCGTTGGCCACGGCCAGGACCTCCCCGGTGGACACCCGGACGGCGACCAGCGAGCTCGGCAGTCCGGTGGCCGCCAGAGCCCCCTCGGCGGCCGACTGGAACCGGTGGTCGATCGTCGTCTGCACGGCCTCGGGGGGTTGTGGCGCCGACAGGTGGACGATGTTGGCATCCGCGTCGGCCGGGATCTCCTGACCGGTGCGGTCACGCAACGGGAACCGTCGATCGATACGTATCCGGGAGCCTGGCAGCCCGGCGAGGCGCTCGTTGTAGGCGGCCTGCAGACCTGAACGGCCCACGATGTCGCCGACGGCGAAGTAGTCGGGCGACCGCTCCAGGATCTCGGCGGTGACCTCACCGGTCCAGCCAAGCAACGCTCGCCCGTAGCCGTCGTAGGGGGTGAGGGTCGCCGTCGTCTCGGTCAAAACCATTGCGGGCAACGCTGCGAGCCGGGGGGCCAGCGATTCGATGTCGGCCACCCGCCGGGACGCAACCGGGGTGACGGCATCGGACGGCGAGCGCCGCAGGCGGTTGGCGAGGTCGGACCCATCGATGCCGAGCAACTCGGCCAGGCGGATCGACAACTCGTCGATCGAGGCGACGTCTCTGGTGACGACGCCGACCTCGACGACGGGCCGCTCCCCCACCAGCTCGAAGCCACCGGCTCCGAGGATCGGGGCGCGAGGCGACGTGATCCGCTCACGAACGAACACGTCGCCGGGGGTCAGCCCGGCGTGCAGCACTGCGGGGTCCCAGTCGATCTGCCACTCCGGCCCGACCCGCGCGAGCCGCAACTCGCCCTGGGTGGCGAAGACCGTGCCGTCCGACAACGTCCACGCCAGATCGACCGGACCGATGGCTCGGAGGTCGCCGTCGGGGACAAGCGATCCGACCGAGGCGGCCAGGGTGAACTCGCCGAGCCCCTCGGTGATCCGGACGAACTCGGCCGCCACATCCGATGGGCGCTCGTAGGCGAACGGCTGGTTGCCGATCGTCTGCGAACTCAGGGCCTCGGCCACGGCAGACGCCCGTTCACGAACGGTGGACGCCGGAGCGTCAACCGGCTGCTCGACGACTTCACCGATCGTCACCGCGCCGGCACCGTCGGCCGGCGCACTGTCGTCGGACGACAGAACCGTGCGCATCAGCACGACGAAGGCAACACCGGCCACGACGACAACTGCCGCAAGGGCGACGACAAGCCGTGCCGCCGACCAATCGGCGTAGACCTCCCCGCCCTCCACCTCTCGGGTCCCGACGCCACGATGATCCAGGCCGGTTTCGTCGTCGGCGATGCGCACCCTGCACATGCTAGTTGCCCGTCGGCCGCCTCGTCCGCCGATCACGCCCGCGTTCGAGCGGCCTCGCCACATCGTTTGCCACCTACGATGGACCGCATCGTGACGTCCGAGACCGCACGCGCTCCTGCGAGCGAAGACGAAATGGGCACCCACCCGTCCCGCCTGGTCAGGCCATTTGTGCTCGCTGCCCCGCTGATGATCCTGGTCCTACTCCCGGCCCTGCTCTACGGCCAACGATCACGAGACGTCGCCGCCGAGGCCGACCGGGCTCTTGTCGACTCCTTCGCCCCGACGGCCGACGACACGGCCGTGGCACTGGATCCCGAGATGCTCTGCGATCCGTCGAGCGCAGCCACGTTGACCACCACCTTCACCGAGATCGACGTCGATGGCGACAATCACAAGTCGTCGGTGACCGGCCTGGGTTTCGACACCGTAACCGTCGATCTCAAGGGATGGATCGACGAGCCGTCCGGTCCCAACATGGACGACATCATCATCCGCCTGGAACGTTCGGGCGGCGGATGGTGTGTGGCCGACGTCAAGACGCTCGTCACCGAATCCGACTGACGGATTCCGGCACACCTCCCGGTTCCCGGTTCGGGTGCCGGGACTGAGAGGTTCCCGACACCCGAGATCTCGGGTTTGTGGTGATCAGCCCTCCGGCGGCAGGAGAACGGTGTCGATGACGTGGATCACGCCGTTGCTGGCCTCGACATCGACTGCCGTGACCGTTGCGTCGTTCACCATGACGGTGTCACCATCGACCGAGATCATGACCTCGGCACCGTTGACGGTGGCCACCGACTGACCGTCGAGCGTTACGACCTCACTCGACGGCACCTCACCGGCGACGACGTGGTAGGTCAGGATCGATTCGAGGGTCGCCGTGTCGGCCAGAAGCTCCTCGGCGGTGAGTCCGAACGAATCGAGGGCTGCGGCGAAGGCGTCGTCGGTCGGGGCGAAGACCGTGAAGGGTCCTTCACCGCTCAGCGTGGTGTCGAGACCGGCAGCCTGCACGGCGGCCACGAGGGTGGTGAAGTTGCCGTTGGCCACGGCGACGTCCACGATGGTGCCGGGTTCGGCCATGGCGTCCTCCTCCTCCATGGCATCTTCGATCGTCGTGTCGGTCGACTCATCTTCGACCGTCGTGTCGGTCGACTCGGCCGCTGTGGAGTCATCGCCGCAGGATGCAGCGACCAAGCGTCAGCGCGAAGAGCGCGGCAAATACGAAAGCAACTTCTTATTCATGGTTCTCTCTCCAGTGGTGGTTTCAAGGGCACGGCGATTGCCGTCACTCTCCACTCCGAACTGTTGAGACGACCGGATGCAATCCCCGCCGTGACTGCTGCCACAGCCGAGAACGGGTGCCGCCGTGAGCGGCGGCTTCGACTCGGGTCAGCGACGCAAGGGCGGCAGGCGGATATCGAACGTCTCCCGTATCTGCTGCTCCGCCTCGGGTGTGAGGTGCGACGGCACGTGATCGGCCAGGGTGGTCACCACACGTTCATGGGCCACGTCGACCACACTTCGGGCGCCGGCGTCGACCCAGTCGTCGGGGCTCAGCCGATTCCCGACCTCCGGGTAGACGTACTCGCTCTGCATCATCGACAACGTCTGGCTGTGACCGAGAAAGTGGCCGGCCCCCCGCACCACGTCGGCGATCGTGGCCGACGACAATGTCTCGGGCGTGACCTCGATACCGCGAACCGTGCGGTTGATGGCACCCAGCATGTCGTTGTCGATCACCATGGCCTCCAACGAGCACGCCATGAGACTGGCCAGCATCCCGGCCGACTCGTAAACGAGGTTGGCCCCGGCGTTGGCGGCCAGGGTGACGGCGTTGCCCTTCTCGTGTCCGGCCTGGTTGTCGGGCTGTTTCGAGTCGGCCATACCGGCCGCCACCCCAGAGGGGAGACCCAGGTAGTTGGCCATCTGGGCCGCCGCGGCGTTGAGGACGGCCTCCTCCCCACTCCCCCCGCTCATCGCCCCGGTGCGCAGATCCGACACGAAGGGCCACAGTCCCATGATGCACGGATGGCCGGGCGACAGCAGATTGACACACGTCAGCCCGGCCAGGCACTCGGCCAGCGCCTGGGCCAGCGAACCGGCCAACGCCGCCGGCGAAGTGGCCCCGGCCTGTCCGGCGGAGAGCAGGTTGATGGGAATCCCGGCCCGGACCTGCTCGGCCAGACAGAGGGCCGAGTCGTGGGCGAACCGCAGCGGCGGCACGACGAACGTGTTGTTGGCGATCATGAACGGACGGCGGCGGAACTCGCCTTCGCCCCCGAGTGCGATGTCGTACATCGCCGCCACCTCGTGCACGTGCTCGGGCTCGAAGAACGACGTGCCCTGCGGTTTCGACGTTCCGGCCATGGTGGCGAAGGCCGTGTTCACGTCGACCAGGCGCGAGGTCTCCATGTCACGGGCCACGACGGTGCGGACGAACACGTGAATGTGATCGAGCGTGTCGGCCAACCGGGCGGTGTTGTAGCAGTCGTTCAGCTCGCTGTGGCGGAATCGTTGGGTGTCGTGATCCAGCATGAGCACTGCGGCCCCGGCGGTGGCGAAGTGGACCCGGTCGCCGCCGAGCACCACACCGTCATCGGCGCCGAAGTGATGGACCGTGAACTCCTTTGCCGCAGAGGCGATGGCCTGCTGAACGAGCTCGCGGGGGAAACGAAGGCGGTCGTACTCATCGATGTGACCACCGGCGGCGGTGACCAGCGCCCGGAACTCGGGCGTGGCCTGCCCCATTCCCAGCTCCTCGAGCAGACCGAGGGAGGCGTCGAACACGGCCGCACACTGGCCCTCGGTCAGCGGTTTGAACCGGCCGCCGCTCATGCCGGGGTGGACCGCCCGGGCGTCGGCCTCGAGCGGGGACTGGCGGAGCGCAACCCGGGCCGCCCGTCCCCCCGATCGGCGGCTCACCGATTGACCTTCCTGGCCCATACGAACCGTCCGCAGCCGACGATGTTTCGCCGGCGGCGAAACTCGGTTAGCCGGGCCTCCGGCACGGCGGCGCTCAAGATCGGATCCGTTCGTTCTCGGGATCGTACGCCGCCTGGGCCAGCACCGTGGCCGGGCGCCGCTCCCCCTGGAGTTGGATCTCGAACGCGGCCCCGGGGTGAGCGTGCGCTGGGGCGACATAGGCGAACGCCAGGCTCGCCCCGACGCTGTGCCCGTACGCCCCCGACGTGGTCAGGCCGATGATCTCGCCGTCCGCATAGACCGGCTCGTTGCCCCGGCTGTCGTTGTCGGCGACACCGTCGCCATCGCCGACCTCGCAGAAGACGAGCAGCCAGTCGAGTTTGTCCCGGCCCACCTCCAGCCGCTCCTGGACCGCATCCCGACCGAGGAACGGCCGGGTCATGTCGACGAAGCGCCCGAGTTCGGCCTCGACCGGTGTGATCT
>JAOUGG010000191.1 GCA_029857855.1 Acidimicrobiia bacterium
ACTGTGGACGGCACACCAGCCAATCTCCTCGACCGGGGCCGCCGTCACCCTCTGACGCGACATCAAGAGAGACAGTGGGTCAGACAATCGGCCCACTGTCACGGTATGGGGCGATGGTGATCGTCGCCGCCATCGCCGGGGTCTGTCGGGGCGAGTGCTTAGGGCCGGCATGAGGGGTACCGACTCGGTCCACATTCGATCGCCAACGGTGCGCTGGTGAATCGAACCCCTGCGCCCTGCTTGCAACGAGGCCCGACCGTGTTCACAGGCGTCCGCCGTTCAGGAGATCTCTGCGTTGGCGGCCGCTGGTGTTCGGGCGAGTGCGTCCGATGTGGTTCCCAGGAAGGCTCTCACTGCCGGGATGGTCAGCTTGGATCTGTCGGCAGGCCGTGTCCTGCCCGTGCCGGCCGTTCATGATGAGGGGTCTCGAGCGGTTGCCCGCGTAGGCTTGGTCGCGAGGAGGTCCCACGATGCAGCTCGAGAGTGTTCCCGTCCACAACCCTGAGGAACTCAACCTGATTCTCGGTCAGAGTCACTTCATCAAGACGGTCGAAGACGTCCATGAGGTCCTCGCCCAGGCCTCTCCCACCCTCGAGTTCGGGATCGCCTTCTGCGAGGCATCCGGACCGCGTCTGATTCGCCGATCCGCCAACGCGGTCGACCTCGAAGCCCTCGCCGTCGACAATGCCCAGCGAATCGGGGCCGGCCACTCGTTCATAATCTTCTTGCGCAACGGCTTCCCGGTGTCGGTGCTCAACGCCATCAAACAGGTTTCCGAGGTCTGCACCATCTTCTGTGCGACGGCCAATCCGGTGGAGGTTCTGGTGGCGGTCACCGACGCCGGTCGCGGCATCATCGGGGTCGTCGACGGTGGCGCTCCCCTCGGCGTGGAGACCGACGATGACATCGCGGCGCGCAAGAGCTTGCTCCGCCAGATCGGCTACAAGCTGTGACCGGTTCGAAGGCGATCGTCCTGGTACGCCACACCGACAATGACGGCGACGTGTTGACTCCGCAAGGTGTGGCCGATGCCGTGGCCATCGGACGGACCCTCGACGGCGCCTTCAACGTGGCGGCCTCCTCCGGAGCGCAGAGGGCCACTCAGACGGTCGGCTGCCTGCTCGGTGGGCTCGGCCAGGCCGTCCCCGGCGGAGTCGTCGTCATCGAGGCGCTACGGTCTACGGTCGAAGATCGCTGGCGCGCCGCCTACCGCAAGGCCGGTGCCGGCGATCTCGCATCACTGCGCTCGGCCGACCCTGATCTGGTCGCCACCGACTCCGCAGCGTTGGCCGACGGGCTCCGCTCGCTCCTGGCCATGTTGCCGGACAGGGGCAGGGCGCTCGCTGTCGGCCACAGCCCAACCAACGAGGCCGCGGTTCTCGGGCTGACCGGGACGATGATCCCTCCGTTGGGCAAAGGCGAGTACGTCGTTGTCGTCGAATCTCCGAGCGGATTCTCGGTGACGCCTCCCGGCGGCAATGCGTAGGGCGTAGGTCGCACCGGTTGGAGGTTGTGACCTTCTGCTCTGCCTGTCTCCGGCACCTGCTTGCAGGATGGGGGGAGGCGAGAGGCGCTGACATCATCGACGGTCGAGCCGACGAACTTGACGCTCAGATGACGGCGGTCGGATGACTTCGGGTCCGACCTGTTCTGGCCGAGGACGGCCCGAACCCGTCCCGAATCGTTCCGGCAGGTAGTCCGTGAAGGCGGCGGCTCCATGGGCCACAATGAGTCGGTGCTCACCAGTTCCTCTCGATCCGCCGGACTGCGGGCCACACCCCTGGTTGGGCGCACCGAAGAGCTTGCACGATTGTCGGCTCTCGCCGACGCGGTGAAAGCGGGCGGCGCCCAGCTGGTCCTGCTGTCGGGCGAGGCCGGCATCGGAAAGAGTCACCTGGTCGCCGAGTTCGTGGACCGGCTCGGCAAGGCCGGTTGGGGGTGCCACGTCGGCCACTGCATCGAGTACGCCGATCGGTCGCTGCCGTTCGGTCCCATCATCAACGTTCTGCGATCGCTGCTCCTCGACAACCTCGAGGTCATCGACGACCTGGTCGGTCACCACCGTGTGGATCTGACGAGCCTGCTTCCGGAGCTCGAATGTGATGAGGACCACGGGCCGACGGCTACGGGCGACGTCGATCGGGTCTTCGATGCCATCTCGCTGACACTGACCGAGGCCTCCCGGCGGAGGCCTGTCGCCGTCGTCGTCGAGGACATCCACTGGTCCGACGCCGCCACCCGCGATCTGCTGGGTTCGCTCGTCCACAGCCTCGGAACTGCCGGCGTTCTGCTCGTCGCCACCGAACGCAGGGGCGCCGTTGGCCGGGGCCACCCGCTTCGAATATGGCTTGCCGAGCAGCGGCGGTTTCCCAATGTCACGTCTTTGGCGTTGAATGGTCTGTCGCCTGGGGAGCTGGCAGTGCAGGCGAAGACCATCCTGGGCTACGCACCGGAAGACGAACTCGTCGAGGACGTTTTCGAGCGCACCGGAGGCAACCCGTATTTCGCCCACGAGCTGATCGTGGCGCACCGGGATGGCATCGACACGTTGCCATCGTCGCTCGCCGAATTCCTGACCGCCCGAATCGAGCGGCTGACCGAGGAGGAGCGAGCGGTCCTGCGGGCCGTCGCCGTTGCCGGCGGTGCCGTCAGCCACACCATGCTGGCTGCGATGTTGCCGGAGGTGTCGATCGGCCCGATCGTACGCAGACTGTATGACGCGTCAATTCTCGTGATCGACGGATCCGACTACAGGTTCTGGCATCCACTGCTCCGGGCGGCAATCCTGGGTGACCTGTTGCCGTTCGAGGCGGTGGACCTGCACCGTCGGGCTGCCGAGGCCATCGTCGACGATCTGTCGCGCGGTTCCTCTCCAAGCGAGCTGGCCAACCTGGCCCTGCACTGGGGCGAGGCCGACGACCCGGACCGGAGCCTCGTGGCCGCCGTCGAAGCGGCCGACGCCTCTGCCGCTGTTGCGGCCTACGAGACGGCGGCCGAGATGGCACTTCAGGCCATCAGGGCCTGGCCAACCGCCGATCGACCCGATGAGCGCACCGGTCGCAGTCGGGACCAACTGTTTCTTCAGGCGGCCGAATGGCTGGCCGGCTGCTATCGAGGTGCTGAAGCGGTTGATCTCCTGACCAAGGCGTTGGCCGGCTGGGCGAGCGACCTTCCCGCCGGTCGGCGGGCATTGATGCTGGCCAGAATGGCTCCCGTCGAGTTCCATCTCGGCCATCCCGGCGAGACCGCCGAACTCCTGGCCCAAGCGGCGCAACTCGTAGCCGACGAAGTTTCGCCCGAGGCCGCACAGGTGCACCACCGGATTTCGAAGCAGGCGCTGGCCGACGGGCAGATCCATCCTGCGCTCGAGGCGGCCGAGCGGGCCATCGACATCGCCGCAACCCACGGGCCGAAGGTCGTGCTTGTCGAGGCGCTCACCACCAAGGCGCTGGCCATCGGCGTCACCCGTGACCTGGAGGCGGGCGTTGACCTGGCCCGGGAGGCACGCCGCTTGGCGCTGGCCGAGGGTTTCGTGTCCCAGGTGTCCAACACCTACCGGACCGAGATGCTGATTCATGTTTTCCGTAACGGACGTACCGATCCGTGTCTCGACGCCAGTCGGCTGGGGCTGGCCTACGCCGATCGATACTGTGGTCCTCGTTGGCGGGCTGAGTTCCGACATGACCTCTGCGATGGCTACATCGAAGCCGGACGGCTGAACGACGCCAAGCCCCTCCTCGATCAGCTCCTGGCCGCCAGACTCGATGATCTGCGACGGCTCACCGTTCTGCAGGCAGCCGGGCTCCATGCGCTCTGCACAGGGTCCCTCGATGAGGCCGAGACATTCCTGACCGATGCTGATCGGATTGCGGCACGATACGAGTCCGCCCAGGAAACCGGCCATCAATTTCGCCTGCTGGCCGAGCTGGCCCGTCGACGGTTGCGGCTCGATGAGGCGGTCGAGTTGATCGATCGGGCAGTGGAGCTCCAAGCCGACAGCGACAATCTCACGTACACCCGGGAGTCGATCGTGGAGAAGGTGCGCATCGTGAAGGCCTGCGTCGATCTCGGCTGGGATCACACCGCCGAACCGCTCGCCGACGTCTCGGCTCTGGTTCGGACCTTCGACGGGCCCGGTGAGGCCAACGCCGCATTCCGGTCGCTGATGGATCTGGAGTTGGCCTCGATTCACGAACCGATCGACCTTGACGCCGCCGGGACCACGATCCAACTCCTCGAATCGTCAGGTTTCCGCTACGAGGCGGCCCGGGCTCGCCTGTTGCGTGTCGAACGGCTCATCGGCATGCGGGCCGATCGGGCTCGGTTGGGGAGCGAGGTCGAGGAGCTGTACGAGATCGCCACCAACCACGGGATGACCTGGATCGCCGACCGGGTGGCGTCGCTGGCCAAGGTCGCGAGAATCGAGGTCTTGGCAGCGGCGCAATCCAAAACGCAGCCGGCCCAGTCGGCAGAGCCCGTGGCCCATCCCCACGGTCTCACCGATCGGGAGATCGAAGTGTTGTCGCTCGTCGCCAGGGGACTTACCAACAAGGCCATCGGGAAGCGACTCTATGTCAGCCCTCGCACGGTGAGCACCCACGTCTCGAACGTTTTGGCCAAGCTGGGGGTTCACAATCGGGGCGAGGCGGCGGCCGCCTATCACCGGCTCGACCTCGAGGTAGTCGTCGACCTCGACCAGTCGGCGACGACCGAGGACGTGCGCCGATAAGGCTCCCCGGTGCTCTTTCGACGGCATGGTGACAGCGCGAACGGGCCCGGCCCCCGCCTGACGACACCCACGCGGTCCTGGCCGAAGGTTCTCCTGGACACAAGCGGCCCACCGGCGTGGGGTGCCGGCGAGCCGTCCGCTTGTATCCGCCGCCTTGGCTCGGCACCACCGTGGTCCGTGCTTGAACCACCATAAAGCCGATGGTGTCGGAGCGGATCGGTTGAATGACGTATCCAGGACGACGGCGGTGACGTATTGAGGTGTCGAGCTGACCGGAAGGCGCCCGTCCGACATCAGGAAACGTGGCTCAAATCGGCGAGAAGCAGATGCCGCGAGACATCACAGCGCGCCGCCGGACTCAAACGAACCCTCATCGAGGCGTCGGGCAACGGGCCTCAGATCGTCGTCGACGGTGTCACACCGGAGATGGCGGCGTTTCGGAGGAGACATTTGGGCCCATCCTGCCGATCACCACGTTCGGCGACGACGCCGAGGCCATCGCGCTGGCAACGATTCGGAACTCGGCCTGCAGGCGTCGGTTTTCACCGCTTCGCTCAGCCGAGCCCACTGCTACATCGACGAGCTGCGCACCGGTACGTTTCTGGTTAACGAGTCGACCAATTTCTTGGAGCAGCATCCGCCCTTAGGTGGAGCCGGCGGCACCCGTACCGGCTGGGGCCGCATTGGCGGGAAGTACACGCTGCACGACCGATAGAGTTCGCTCTCCCAAGCGTCCGGTGAGCGACAACGGAGGTCAGTACCTGATCTCGAAGTGTGTGAGAGCTGGATCAGGATCGATCTCCTGTTCTTCGATCGAGGTCACCGAGGCGCCGCCGGGCCCTCGGTGAAGGAACGTCATGAGCTGATCGACGGCGTCGACCGCTCCTTGAGCCCAGACTCGAACGGACCCGTCGGGCTGGTTCGAAACCCAACCCGTCACGCCAAGCTCAGTTGCGATCTTCCGCGTCGAGTAGCGGAAGCCGACGCCCTGGACACGGCCTCTGATGACGGCGGTACGGGCCTTCGTCATCGCTGCCCGTCGGTAGCCTGATCGACGAAGCGATCGATCGCTTCGATGACGTCGGGGCCGGACATCAGCTCAAGGTCATTGTGATCGGCACCACGAACGATGACGAGCTTCTTCGGTTCCGGTGCCAGCTTGTACAGTTCCCGGCTC
>JAOUGG010000192.1 GCA_029857855.1 Acidimicrobiia bacterium
CTTCGTCGTCGTGGTACTCGCCCTCGCCCTGGCATTGGCGGATTGGTTCCGCCACGAGAGCCTGGCGATCGGAGGACTGGCCGTTTCGCTCATGGTGCCCGGATTCATCGGAGCCTACGACGACTTCGGCGACGTGGGCACCGGCGCCTGGCTGCTGTTTCTCGTGGTTGTGACCATGGCACTGGCCGGCCGGTACCGGTGGTGGCTTCCACGCCTGGTGGGCCTCGTCGTCATCGGGCCGTTCATGGTGCTGTTGACCCAGGAATTCGTCGACGTCTCCGATCCGCTTCTGGCCGTCATCCAGCTCATGATCGCCGTGGCCGGCCTACTCTGGTGGCTCGCGCCGTGGCTTCGACCGGCGGATCCGCCAGTTCGGCCGCTCGATCATCGACTCGTCTTCGTGGTGCCCGGTCTGGTGTGGCTTTCGTCGGCCGGTCTCTGGGCCGACACCGACGATGAGCGGGCGCTCGTTGCGATCGTGGTCGCTGCCGGCTTCGCCGCAGTCACCGCCGCCATCCGGGCTGGCCGATCCGCCCTCGTGGGCGTCGACCCACCGGCCATCGAGCTGCTGTTCGGACACGTGGTCGGGGTGAGCACCCTCGTCACCGCAGCGCTGGCACTTTGGTTCGAAGGTCCGACGCTCCTCGCCGCCCTCATCCTGCAGGCCCTGGGCACGGTCGTCCTGGCCATCCGATCCGACGACCGGTTCCTCGAACTGAACGCCGCACTCCTGCTCGGCGTCGTCGGTGTGTGGACGGCGGAGGGCCTGAGGGAGGGAATCGACGTCGGCCTCGACGCCCCCGAAGCCGTGGTGTATCTGCTGGCCGTGGTGGCCGCAGCGGCAACGGCCTGGCTGATTCGGCATCGCGATCGGACGGTGGCCGGTATCGCCGCCGTGGCGGGGTGGATCGGTCTCCTCACCTGGATCATGGCGGTCCTGCGCCCCCTACCCCAGGGACAGATGCTCGTTTCGATCGTGTGGACGGTGCTCGGCGTCGCCCTCGTCGTGGTCGGGCTCGGGGTGTTGAACGTCGACCTCCCGTCGTGGCCCGATGCCGTCCACCGGTGGCGCCACCCGGTCAAATCGCTCGGATTGGCCACCTTGGCCGCCACCGTCGTCAAGCTCGTCACCATCGACCTGGCCGAGGTCGACACGATCTGGCGGGCACTCCTGTTCGCGGTTGTCGGAGTCGGGCTGCTCCGCCTCGGCTACCGAATCGGCCTCCTCGAACGATCCAACGGCCCGGATCCGACCGACGGCGACTCGCCGACAGCCGCTGGCGAGCAGATCGAGGACCGGTCCGGCCCGTTGCTTTGACGGCGCCGCGGGCGAGGGCGAAACCTGGAGGAGTGCTACGACCGGAAATCCAGGATCTTCTCGCCACCTTCGCCGCCATGCCACTTGCCGATTTTCCCGACATGGGGGCCTTCGAGTCGAGGGAGACGTTCGCCCGGCTTCGGGTCGCACCCGCTGACGGCTCCGGAAGTCGACCTGGCAAGGCTGCCGCCGTCGTGGGTGTTCACCGCCCAGTACGATCCGCTCCGCGACGAGGGCCGGCGCTACGCTGCGGCGATGCAAGCGGCCGGAGTCGACGTCGAACTGTCCCACGGATCCGACATGATCCACGGTGTGTTCGGCATGACCCTCGAGTCCGGCGCCGAGGTGCGGGCCGAGGCCGCCTCCGTCCTGCGTCGAGCGTTCGCCGGGTCCGCGGCGTCCGATGAGCGGCTCGGCCACGACGTACCGAGCGGTGGCGAGTGAGTTCACGTCTCGTCCTGGCCACCATCGTGCTGGTGGCGATGCTGATCGGTGGCAACTTCACGTCGCTCAAGTTCGCCCTCGATCACACCACCCCGTTCCTGCTGGCGGGCATGCGAACGGTCATCGGCGGTTCCGCCCTCCTCGCCTTCGCCCGGTTCCGGGGGGAGCGGCTGCCGACCCGCCCCGACGATCTCGGCCGAATCCTCGTCGTGTCGCTCAGCATCACCACCCTGTCGAGCGGTCTGCTGGTCTATGGGGTCAACCGGGTGCCGGCCGGGGTCGCCTCGCTCGTCTCCAGCACGATGCCGTTGTTCACCGCGGTGCTCTCGCTGCTACTGCTCGGGACCGCCATCTCGGCGCTTGGCCGTCTGGGTCTGCTCGTTGGATTCGCCGGCACGGTCGTGCTGGCTCTCCCATCGCTCGAGGGTGAAGCGGCGGCGATCGGAATCGGCTCGCTCGTGCTGTCGGCCATCGCCTGGGCCTTCGGCACCGTGTTCATGAAGTGGAAGGACTTCAGCCGGGTGAGCCCCATCATGTTGGTCGGTGTGCAACTGATCATGTCGGCCTTCGTCCTGATCCCCTTCGCCCTTGTGGTGGAGGGCACGGCCGCCACCGACTGGTCGCTCGGGCTTCTCGTACCGCTGCTGTATTCGGCGATCCCGGCCAACGCCGTGACGTTCTCGCTGCTGGCCACCGTCGTCCGGCGGGCCACGCCGACCCAGGCTGCGGCATCCGCCTACCTGATACCGGTGTTCGGCGTACTGTTCGGCTGGTTGATCCGCTCCGAGCGTCTTGGTCTGGTCGAGTTGATCGGTGGTGTGCTGGTGGTCATGGGCGTCTACCTGCTCGTGACCGCCGCGGCCCGAACCGTCGAGGCCGTCGCCGTCGACCGCGAGGGCATACTGAGAACGTGAACGATCCCGACCCGGTTCGGCCGGCGAGTAGGTTTCACCTGGCCCAGTTGAACGTGGCCAGGGCCAAGGGACCGACCGATGGTCCTTTGATGGCCGAGTTCATGGCCAACCTCGATCGCATCAACGCACTGGCCGACAACTCGCCGGGGTTCGTGTGGCGGCTGCAGACCGAGGACGGCGCCGCCACTTCGATCCGGGCGTTCGACGACCCGGACCTTTTGCTCAACCTGTCGGTGTGGGAGGACTTCGAGTCGTTCCACCACTACGTCTACAAGACCGATCACGTTCACTACGTACGGCGGCGAACGGAATGGTTCGAACCGGTCGAGGGTCTGCCGGTCACGGTCCTGTGGTGGGTGCCCGCCGGTTCCGTGCCCACGGTTGAGGCGTCGATCGAGCGCCTCCATCAGCTGGCCGAACACGGACCGACCGCCGAGGCGTTCAGCTTCCGTCGCCGGTTCGCTCCGCCGATGATCGTCAACGAGCCCTGATCGACCGCCGGATCCTTAGAAAAGCACCGACGCCGCCCACACCGACCAGGCGACGATCATGATCATCCCGAGGATCAGATCGATGACGACGCTGATCCCGAAGCCTCTCGCGGTGCCCCGGACGGCGACGAGTGCTTCGTTCCAGTCGCCCTTCAGCAGGTATTCGACCGCGAGCAGTCCGGCGAGTGCTCCGAGGATCAGCCCGAGCACCGGGATGACGAAGAATCCGATGACGCCGCCGACCACCGCGCCGAGCTGAGCCCAGCCCGACGCACCCGATGCGGCCGCGGCCCGGCGGGGAATCACGACGCCTTTGACGATGCCGGCCAGCACCAGTACGGACAGCAGCCCGAGCACCGCCCAGCCGAGCGTGCCGAACCCGACCATCAGGCCGTAGAACAGTGCGGCGGCCCAGATCAGCAGCAGGCCGGGCAGTACCGGAAGCACCACGCCCATCAGCCCGAGAACCATGACCACCCCAACCACGATCGTCCACAGCATCGCGTCGTCGGAACCGACTGCGGTAGGAAAGGAGTCCACGCTCGTCGTCCTCCGGGCTATGTTTCCGTCGACCGGCTGAGCTCGCCCAGCTTGAGCATCGTCGACCAGTTGCGGGCCGTTGTCGTCACGCCGAGCTTTCGTTCGAGCACCGCACCGGTGAGTTTGGATCGACCCGAGCCGTTCGGGTACCAGAGGTAGAGTTCCCGGCCGACGACCCCGACGCGGTCGGGCAGGTAGGTGTCCGAATCGAAGGCGGCGATCGCCGCGGCGTCGGGGGCGCGGTCGCACAACGAGACGTGCAGGAACTTCGGTTCCGCTTCGGCGCCGGGAAACGGGTTGGCGGCCAGGACGGCCGGCCAGTCGGTCGCCGAGCGGGCCACGATCGGAATCGTCAAGCCGAACTGCTCGGTCACGACAGCCGCCACCTCATCGACAACGTCGGTTTCGGCCCGCTCGCCGGCATCCAGGAGCACATTGCCCGAGGCGATGTAGGTGCTCACGTCGGCGAAGCCGCGTTCGGACAACGCCGTCCGGAGCTCGGCCATCGGCACCTTGTTGTGCCCGCCGACGTTGATACCCCGCAGGAGCACGATGTAACGGCTATCGGGGTATCGATTGTCGCCGGTCATACCGGTCCGATCCTAGTGGCGGCGGTGTCGCCGACCGACTCCTCAGGCGCTGGTCCAGACCGAACCGCTGGTGTACCGCCGCAGTCCGCGATTGAAGGCGACGACCGCTGCGGTCATCAGCCCGGTGGCCACCGCGACAAGGGCGAGCGCCCAGCGCCAGTCGAATTCGCTGAGCAGCCGAACCGGTACTCCGGAAACGAATCCCGCCGGGATCACCGCGTAGAGCAGGAACCGGGCCCGGCTGCCGAACAAGTCGATCGGGTAGGAGGCGAACAGGATGAGGGCGTGGAATCCGAGGTCACCCACTTCGGACCGCCCGATAAAGAACGCAGTCGAGCCGATCAACACGAGAAAGCCGACGATCACCGCAGCCGAGGCCACAGTGCTGGTGACGAAGACGGCCAGCCGTATCGGAGTCGGGTCGGCGAGTATGAAGAACAGGCTGACACCGAAGATGATGTCGCCGATGAAGGTCACGTCGATCCGTCGCACCAACAGATACGGGAGCGTCGGGACCGGGAGTCCGAGGGCAGCGTCGAGTTCGCCGTCGGCAATGGCCTGACCGATAAGCCGGCTGTTGGCCAACAGCCCGAGCACGAAGCCGCCGGCCGTGGTCAGAACCGCCTGGAGGACGACAAGGTCGTGAAACTCCCAGCCCCGGATGGAGTCGAACCGGCGGAAGAAGAACAGCCAGAACAGCACCCAGACGATGTCATTGGCCACCATGGCCCAGACCTGCACCCAGAATCCCCGGCGGTTGGTCCAGGCCTCGGCCAAGGAGCCGGCCCAGGTTCGCAGCACCGCCGTTGCCATCCACCGCAGGCCCGCCGGCTCGGGCCGGTGAACGGTCGACCAGTCGACCGAGGTCACGGTTGCCGCCTGATCCGTTCGACCCCGCGTGCGAACAGCCAGGACGAGGCGATCACCAGGACCACCGACCAGCCGAGCTGCAACACCAGCAGCATGGGCTCGACGTGGCCCGACGCCAGGCGGCCGGGAACGTAGGCCATGGTCATGAACGGCAGCGCCTTGGCCACCGACTCGACACCGGAGGGCAGTATCTCGAGCGGCAACAACATGCCGCCGAGAAGGAACACCAGCTTCTGGTAGATGAACCACAGCCCCCGAATGTCACGGATCCAGAACGAGAAGGCGCCGACCCCGACCTGGCCCACGATGTTGTTGAAGATAGCGAGCACGATCGCCGGGGCCGCCAGGAGCAGGCCCGTTGTGCTCGCCGGTGGCCCACCGAACCACAGCGACCAGGCCAACCCGGCCGTCAGGCAGCACAAGACCTTCGGCGCCGCATGACCCATCCAGCGGGCCACCCGGAACGAGAACAGGTCGACGGGGCGAAGCAGCTCGACTTCGACCTCCCCGCTGATAACTGAATCGCTCTCGTACTCGATGACCCGAGGAGGTAGCGACATGATCGAGACCTCGGTGGCGGCGATGTACCAGACGATGGCCAGTGAGCTGTAGCCGACCATCTCCCCACCGGCCGATTCGACGGCAACCCGCCACAGGCTGGTGAGCGCCGACGTGACGAGCAGGTACATCACCGTGTTCAGGACGAGTTCGGCCGGATTGGCGAGGTACGCC
>JAOUGG010000193.1 GCA_029857855.1 Acidimicrobiia bacterium
TCCACCATGTCGGATGAGGAGGCGGCAGCGGTCGAGGTGATCCAAGCCGAGATGCCCCGGGGGTCGGTGCTGTTCTACGACGGCAAGGTCGTCCACGCCGGGGGTGCCAACCGCTCGGACGGCACCCGTCAGGGCGTCAACATCACCTATGCCGTCGGTTGGGTGCGCCAGGAGGAGAACCAGTTCCTGGCCTGCCCACCCGAGATCGCCCGCACACTCGACGACGACCTGCTTCGCCTGATGGGATATCAGCAGGGTGCGTTCGCCCTCGGCTACGTCGGCGACCAGCAGGATCCGCTGGCCGTCCTGCGCCACTCACTGGACGGCGCGACCGACAAGGTCAAGGTGGTCGGCGAGTTCGCCGAGGCCAACCAGTCGTTCCGGTCGTTCGTGACGGAGTTGGGTCCCACGGCGGACTCGTCGTGACCCCGCCGACATGGCCCGGCTTCCCCCTCGCCGTCACCCGCACTACACCGGCTGGACCGACGTCGAGGCCTACTGCTGGCCGTTCAGCCACGAGCCCGGTGATCCGGTGGCGGTGCACTGCTCGTCGCGGGCCGAGTCGTTCGCCGTGGAGGTGGCCCGAGTCGGCGCTCGTCGCGACGTGGTGTGGCGGAGTTCGGACATCCGGGCCGACGATCAGCGCTCGGAGGACCTGGCCGATGACGACCGGGCCTGGGCCGAGGGGTGCGACTGGCCCGTCGGCTTCGTGGTCCCGACCGAGCGGTCGTGGCCGTCGGGCTTCTATCACATCCGACTTCTCGCCGACGGCGGCAGCGCCTATGCCAGTGCCAGAGCCAGTGCCAGTGCCGGCAATGACCGTTCGGGGGGCGACGCCTTCTTCGTCCTCCGTCCACCGGCCGGGCGACGCGGCAACCCGTTGCTGGTGCTGGCCACCAACACGTGGAACGCCTACAACCAGTGGGGTGGTCGCTGCCTGTACAGCGGGGCGGAGTCGGTGTCGTTCGCCCGACCGCTCGAACGGGGCTACCTGCACCGACCGGGGTCCGACGACCCCTCCCTCCCCGACGGTTTCGACGGTCGGGTGGCCAACATCGACGGCGACCCCGAGCACGCCGCGCTCCAGCGCTACCAGGCTGACGGCCACTGGCCGCTGTGGACCGGTTCGGCCGGGTGGCACAACTGGGAACGACGGTTCGTGGCCTGGGCGGAGACCAACGGATGGTCGATCGACGTGGCGGTCAACGCCGACCTCGAGTTCCACCCCGAGGTGCTCGACGGAGCCAACGGGCTGCTGTCGGTCGGGCATGACGAGTACTGGTCGTGGGCGATGCGGGACACGGTCGACGCCTGGGTCGACGACGGGGGCCGTTGGGGCGTGTTCTCGGGCAACACCTGCTTCTGGCAGGTCCGGTTCACCGACGACGGACGATCGATGGTCTGTCACCGCGGCGCAGCCCGAGGTACCGACGCGGTGGCGGACCGCTCACGCATGACGGGCAGCTGGTCCGACCCGCTCGTTCGACGTCCCGAGAACACGACGACCGGCTTGAGTTTCACCCGGGGCGGCTACTACCGCATGGGGCTGGCGGTGGCCGACGGCGACGGAACCTACACCATCCACCGGCCGGACCACTGGGCGCTGTCCGGCACCGGGCTGGCCGCCGGCGACCGCCTGGGCGAAGGACGGTTCATCGTCGCCTACGAGGTCGACGGCTGTGATCTGACCACCATCGACGGTCGACCGCAGCCGACCGGCCTCGACGGCACGCCCGGCGATCTGACCGTCATCGCCACCGCCCCGGCCCGGCTCATCTCCATCACCGATGAACGGTGCGAGGCCCCGGCGGCGCTGTGGGCCAGTGTCGATCCGCCTGGTGATCTGGAGAGCACCGCCGCCATGTTGTTCGGCGACGACCGGCCCGAACACGTCGAACGGATCGCGGCCGGTCACGCCGTCATCGGCGCCTTCGAACGAGGTGCCGGCAGCGTGTTCAACGCCGGGACGACCGACTGGGCCTACGGCCTCGACCCGCCCGAACAACCCGATCCGGCGGTGGCCACCGTCACCACCAACGTGCTTCGCCACGTCACCGGCCATGACACCAGGTTTCAGGGGCACCGACCAGGGTAGACACAGGGTTGACCGCAACTCATCCGCGATCACGAGGATCCGGATCCGAACGCACGGAGGACCGATGGCTCAGTCACCGAACACCGACCAGGACGCGGTCGAAGACAGGCCCACATCCGGTGGCGGATCGACACCGATCCGGGCCGTCGACGGCTCCGATCGGTCTGTCGCAGCAAGGGCCCGTTCGCCACGGTGTACCTGGCGGCCGAGGACTCGCCTCATGAAGCATGGTCGACGGTGCGACCGGATCTCATCGAGCAGGGCGCCACCGAGGAGGCGGTCCGGGCAATCGAGGCCCGACTCGGCCTACCCGCCCCCGAGCACACCGCAGGCCACTGCGTGATCGCGGCGGCCGACGGCACCACCATCGTGGACCATGCCACCGATCCACCTCACGACGATCTGGCGTTCGTCGACACCCGGCCCTACGCCGCTCGCCTCCTGGAGTGGGATCAACGGCGAGTGGCCCATGTCGTCGTAACGGTGGGAGACAACGGTGCCGACATCACGTCGTTCGACGTCAACCACCGCACCGAGACGACCGTCCATTCCGATGAAGTCGCAGGACCCGGACCGGCCCACGGACCGGCCGACGCCGTGGCCCACGCCTGCGAGGCGATCTCGGCCCGTCTGGTGGTCGTGGCCGGGGACGAGGGCCTCACCGGGGCGGTGTCCGAAGCGCTCGTGGCCCGACTGCCGGTCACCTGCCGCGTTGTCACCGAGTCGGTGGACAGTCTCGATGACCTGGTCGATCTGGTCGTCCGGCACGTGGCCGACACGGTCGCCCGAACCACGGTCGAACAGCTGCGTGATCACCGCTTCCTTCGCACCCACGAGGCCGCGGTCGACGGCGTCAACGACACGATCGCCGCGCTGGCCGCAGGTGCCGCGGAGCGGGTGCTCATGCCCGACGATCCGAACGATCAGCGCCGCCTCTGGATCGGAGCGGGACCCACCGACCTGTCGCTCACACAGGTCGGCAACTTCGTGCAGGCCCGACTCAGCGATGCGATCATCCGCAGCGCCGTTCTGCAGGGGGCCGACATCTACATCATCCCCTCGACCGGAGAGACGGGCCCGGACGACGACACGGCCGCCTTCACCTCCTAGCACCGACCGGGCGGACCAACGCGTCGCGGCCGGAGATCGGGTGCGACCGCGTGCTACCGCTCGTTCTCGTTGATGAGGATGCTCGACAGGGCCCAGCTGACCACGGTGATGACCAAGGCTCCGAGGAACGCCGGCACGAATCCGTCGATGGCGAGATTGTCGGTGAGCCACGCCGTCCCGCCGAGCATCGCCGCGTTGACGACGAGGGTGAACAGTCCGAGCGTGAGCAGGAGCGCAGGGAACGTCAGGACCATCACCACAGGGCGGATAAACGCGTTGATCAGGCCGAAGACGATGGCCACGAACAGAATCGATCCGATGTCCTCGGTCAAGGTGATTCCGTCGATGAAGCGGGCGGCCACCCAGAGGGCCGCTGCGTTGATAATGACCCGAAGGGCGATGCGAATCATGGTTGTAGCCTAGCTCGTGTCGTCGGGCGACCTGGAGGCGAGCTGGCAACGGGCTCGATCGCGGTGAGATCGATGCGGTACCGCCGGCCTTGTGGACCGCCCCCCTCGTGGTCGGGCATCGTGAACCGTTCATACAGTTCGGCGCCCGCAGCCTCCATGACTTTGCGGGAGGCGATGTTCTCCTCGTTGACGGTGAGTTCGACGTAGTCGAGGCCCCGAGCCCTGGCTTCGGGCAGCATCATTCGCAGCGCCCGGGTGGCGTAGCCGCGACGACGTTTCCATTCGACGACGCCGTAACCGATGTGGCCGAGCACGTAGGGCGGGAGGCTCTCGTCGCTGTCGGCGACCCACCGGAAGCTGATCCCGCCACAGAACTCGCCGTCCCAGATCCACTTCCGGATGCTGGGGATGCGTGGCACCATGGTGCCGTCGGGCAGCTCGACGGGCGGGGCGGTTCCGTCGAGGTCGATGTCCGTGGCCAGGAAACCACGGGGTCGGACTCAATCGCCTCGATCTGTTTGCGCCGCAACTCGGGCCGGCTCGACGACGGCGACCACCCTCGCTCCAACGCGGCCAAGTAGTCGGGCAACAGCTCATGGCTGGGCCATCGCAGCTCCATGTCTCAACGATAGTTGGAGCCTGGCGCCCGGTCGTCCGAATTCGGTTGCGGGTCTATTCCCGCTGGATCGGCTTCGGCGGTGGGAGTTCGGATTCGGTGGCTGGACGGGTGGTCCACACGAAGTTGCCGCTCGCAGATCGTTCCCGGACCAGCGTCTCTCGCCCGTCGTGGACCCGCCGGTGGCAGGCTCCACAGAGCAGAGCCAGGTTGTCGAGATCGGTGCGTCCTTTGGCTGGGGCATTCCAGGGGATGATGTGGTGGGCCTGGCACCGTTGGAACGCGGCACCGCAGAGCACACAGCCCCGGTCTCGCACAACCAATGCCAGGTGCTGGGCGACCGACCCATGTCGGCGGCTGCGCCCCAGCCACAGCGGTCGACCGTCGAGTCCGACGATCACCGCCGAGAGATCACCGGACGCCGCCAGCTCGGCCACGAGCTGATCGCTGACCGGGCCAGATCCGATTTGGGTGGCCGCCCGCCGACCTGAGCCGTGGCCGGCGAGGTCGTCGATACCCAGGGTGATCACCACCGACGGTCGTGAACCGCCGCCGCCACTTCCGCGTTCGGATACGTCGAGCCCGCCGGCGCCACGCAGACGTTGTAGGGCGGCGTCGAATCGGCGGTGGTCGAGTTGGGCATGCTCGCAACCGGCTCGGTCGCGGCCCCCGGCGTTGTGGTAAGCGGAGTCGGCGTCGTTGCTCAACATCGCCCACAGCTGATCGATGATCGCATCGGGCCCTTCGATACCGAGCCCTGCCAAACCGGGATCAGCCCCGCAGGCTGGGACGGCGTAGCGGCGCACCCGGCGGGCCGCCATCTGCGCTGCGTATTTGGCGTTGGCATCGGCCGCAGAGACCCGCTCGCTCAAATACTGCTCGACCACGTGAGCGGATTGGTCGGGATCGAGTCCACCGACCAGTTCAAGCAGGTCGGCCGGGATCTCCCCCGTCGATTCGTCGGCGGCCTTGGACACGGCGTCGATTCCGTCGCCGCTCACTCCACCTCCGGCAGCCTGCTCCGCCAGCCGGGGATTGGAGGCCAGCGCAGCCGCCCGGTGGGCGTCTCGATTCACCGATCGACCCGACCGGCCACGGCCGGCCCCACCCGCCGACAGGTAGGCTCGAGCCCGCCGACGATCCGAGCGGGCGTCGCCGCTGGACCCGGCCAGCCGGGCGACCGCCACCAGGCGAACCGCCTCCAAATGTTGTTCCCACCTGGCGGCCAGAGCGACCAACCGACGGTCTCCCTCAGCCGCCAGATCGCTGACGAGAGCCTCGAACCGGGCCGTCAGAGCAGCAACGGCATCAACCGCACCGCCATCACGATCAACGCCATCCACATCGATTTCACCGCCTGCACCGCCGCCCGGCGCACCCAACACCTTCACACGATCCACACTAATCAAGCCCTGTGACAATCAAGGGTGATAAAGCACTGACAACCCGATCTCTTTCTGTTTTTCTACTTTAGATTATGAGAATCTGGCGATTCTGGAGGCGCGGCTTCGGGACCCTGAGTTCTGCTTGCCTCAAGCGTCAGTCTCCGATGAGCTCCCGTCCTACGCTGACGGTCATGGCGTCACCGCTGAAAGATCACGTCACCCTTGGGACGGCCGAGCGGCTGGCGGCGGCGATGACCGAGGTCGACGGCCGATTCGACGC
>JAOUGG010000194.1 GCA_029857855.1 Acidimicrobiia bacterium
GGGATGCCAGCCCTCGGGGGCTCCACCGTCGGGGTCGTCGGGGCCCCGCCACAACATCGGGACCGGGTCGGTGCGCTGCACCTCCTCGAACTCACGGCGCCGTTGCTCGGCCAAGTCCCGTAGCTCGGCCAGACCGCCGTCGGCGTAGTGGACGAGCTCCTCGCTTCGAACCATCCAGATGTCATCCGGGTCGGCGAGGTCGCCCCGGCGGTAGGCCCGGACGGCGATCTCGCGGACGATGACCCGGATTCGGTGAAGCAGTCGCATCAGCGCCGTGCGGCAGGCCTCCCGACCGCGAATGTAGGTGACCGCCGACTCGACCGCGTCGACGAAGAGGGCCCGGGCGTCCGGAGGTAGTGCCGCGGCGATCTCGACCGTGAGCCGGTATCGATCCGCCTCGAGATGCTGACGGCGATGGCACGGGGCGTACGAGTCGTCACACCGGCTCATACACCCGATCATGGCGATCACGATGGCGGGCACCTCGTCCCATGTCGGCGACGAGAGATCCCACTCGTTCGGGCCTCGGAAACCGATCTCCTCGATGAGGGCGTCGATGCCGGCGGTGAGGGCCACCGCGTCGGGTTGGTCGGAGCGTCGCAGCACGGCATCCAGTTCGTCGGGGCGACCGTCGAAAAACCGCTGCAGAGTGGCCGAGCTGCGAACCAGCCGCGACAGCTCCCACAACACCAGGGTCGGCGAGACGGGATCGACCTGGCCGAGTCCGCTCAGCAGACGGAGGGTGTGAGCCGGCTGGCCGACGTCGACGCAGGCGTCGTTCACCAGCCGGGGACCGATCAGGGCCGCCAGAGTCTGATTCAGGTACTGGGAGAACAATCGGCGGCACAGGGGCTGCAGCTCGTCGACCACGCCCATCAACTCGACGTCGGTCAGGCCCGACGAGTCGAGCGGCCGTTCGAGAAACCGATCGACATCGGCGATGGCCTGGGTGAGTTCCCGCTGGTTGCGGCTCCGGAGCACCCAGTCGTACCACTGGCGCAGCATCCCGACCGTAACCGAGTCCGGTGTGCTCCAGCTCGGGGCGAGATGGCTCGGCGGTGGCTTCGGGCCGGCCGTCAGTACCGGGTCGATGTGATCGGTGGCCAGGCTGGGCGTGCGGTCGGCCCACACTCGAAGGACCGACGCGTTCAGATACGCAAAGCCTCCGAAGGAGGCGACC
Organism: Acidimicrobiia bacterium; assembly: GCA_029857855.1. GTDB lineage: Bacteria > Actinomycetota > Acidimicrobiia > Acidimicrobiales > SZUA-35 > JAHELU01. Next base: position 1,181 of record JAOUGG010000194.1, read on the forward strand.
GATTCGGGGTGGCTTGGGCTGATCTCGGACTCATCGAAGCCGAAGCGCTCGATCAGACAGTCTCGCCAGCCGTGCGCCGCGGCCGACTCCCAGATGAGGCTCCAGGTCAGCGGCGTGACGGCGTCCGGCAGCATGTCACCGATCAGGGCGCGAGTCCAGAGAGGAAGCTCGGCGTTACCAGGCTGTGTATCGGCCAACCAGCTCGGCTCGGTCATCGGGGCCCTTCAGTCGTCTCTCCGCAAAAGCGGCTGAGGACCAGCCGATCCGAGAGAAACGGCCGTCCAAATCGCCGCTTCCAACCTAGTGCATCGACGACCGATGATCTAACCCGGCGGCGGACGCGATATTTCGCGCCTGCCACCGGGTGATCATGAAGGTGATCCGTACCGGGTGGGACGATCGATCAGAGGCTCTTCACCAGATCGTGGTACGACGCAGCCCGCTCGGCACGAAGATTGGTCCGCCGCTTCCATCCCTTGGTCTTCCAGACCTTGAATCGATGGCGCTTGACCTCGACCTCGGGCCGTTCCTCGGGATCGACCTTGCGGGACGTGTTGACCGGGCGGGGAAGAGCGTAGTCCTCCGGCTCGTCCAGTTTCCGCAACTCCACCTGGGCAGCTCGTCGTACTCGACGGTGCTCCACTTTGCGGTCGAAGCTGCCGGGCCTGTGAACGGAGGCCGCTCCCGGTTTCCGAAGACGGTTGGAGCGTGTACGTGTAGACATTCAAGTCCTTTCTGGCCCACCAGGGTGGACCGCAGACTTACTGGTCGTTTGTACCCACTCATTCTGTCGGATCCAGGGCGATTGCGCCAGAGCAGGTTGGCCTAATTTTCCCAGGACATGTGAGTCGATCGTCCAATCACCACCAACCGCGGGGGTCAATCCTTGCGATTGTGATGGCCGACCCGTCGTTGTGCGAGCAACTACAGTTGTCGGGTGGATCAAGCCCCCACCATCATCACCGACCCGACCGCCGATCAGCTGGCGACCCTTTTCTGGGTTGCGGTGGCGGTCAGCATCGTGGTCCCCCGCCTGCCGTTCGGTCGTCGCCTCCTGTACCCGTTCGCTCTGCTCGGCACCTGGGTTCACGAGATGGGTCACGGCCTCGCCGCCGTGGCCGTTGGCGGACGATTCAAGCGGCTGGAGATCTACTCCAACCTCGGCGGTCAGGCCCTGTCGACCGGCGTCCGGGGCGTTCGCAGGGCCCTGGTGGCAGCAGGCGGGCTGATCGGACCGGCCCTGGCCGGGGGCGCCGTCATCGTGCTCGGATCCCGGGCCAGAACCGCTGGATGGGTCCTGGCCGTGCTGGCGCTCGCCATCGGCCTGTCGCTCGTCGCCGTGGTCCGCAACCTGTTCGGCTGGCTCGCCCTGGGGGCGGTCGCCGCTGCATTGGCGCCGATCGCCCTGTACGGACCGGAGGGCGTACGCATCTTCCTCGCTCAGCTCATCGGCATCCAGTTCTGCCTGGCCTTCTGGGGCACCCTCGATTACATGTTCACCAAGAATTTCGTGCGCGACGGGCGACTTCTCGACTCCGACACCCAGGAGATCGCCAACGTGCTCGTGCTTCCCTACTGGTTCTGGGCCGGTTTGATCACGATCGCATCGGCCGCGCTGCTGATCGGCGCGTTCTATCTGGCCTGGATGGCTCCGGCGGTGGCGGAGGTCGGCGTTACGGGACCGTGATCGGCTCGGGGGTCTCCCGCCCGCCGTCGGGGCGCAGGGCGAAGCGGCCGGCGTCACGATCGTGCACCGGGTCGTCGCGCTCCCACGGCCAGCCACCGAAGCCGGTGCGCTGGTAGTCGGCGAAGGCCTGTTCTATGCCGGCCCGGTCGTTGAGGACGAACGGTCCGTACTGGGCGACCGGCTCGCCGATGGGGCGGCCCTGGAGGATCATCACCAGTGCCGTCTCACCCTCGGCGGTGAACGACACCGGCCCGGTTCCGATCTGTAGCCCATGGCCACCCTCGACGACGGAGCGGCCGCCGTTTTCCCCGCCGGCGGAGCTGTCTCCGACGGCGAGTTTCGAGCCACGGTAGAAGTAGGCGACGCGGGCCACACCATCGGAGACTCGGGGCAACGTCCAGGTCGAGCCAGGATGCAGCTCCAGGTGCACGATGGCGACATCGGCGTCGGGGTTCCCGGCCCAGGAGTCGGGGGGCGGGTCCTGGGCCCGATGGCCGTCAAGCGATCCGGCAATGAGGGTTGCGGCGGACTCCGACCCGTCGGCGGCCGGTGAACCGACCGGGACCCGGGGCGTGGCCTCGGACCACAGCATGGTGAAATGAGGGTCGACCATCTTGTTGGACCTCGGCAGGTTCAACCAGATCTGGAACAGTTCCAACGGGTTGTCGTGATCGGTCGACAGGAGCGGGAACATCTCGGAGTGGACGATGCCCGCACCGGCGGTCAGCCATTGGGTGTCACCCGGGCCGTACCGGGCGGTCGCCCCGAGCGAGTCGGAATGGTCGATGACACCGGTCCGCAGGTAGGTCACCGTCTCGAAGCCGCGGTGTGGATGCTGCGGAAAGCCCGGCACGACGGAGCCGTGGTACATATTCCAACCGTCGACGCCGGCGAAGTCATTGCCGATCGCCCGACCATCGAGGGAGGCGGCCGGTCCGAGCCGGTCGGTACCGCTCGGATAGTGGTCGAGATGATGGGCAACGAACAGGAACGGATCGATGGTCGGCCATTGTGGCCCCAGCGGAAATGCGGTCACGGGTTCCTTTCCACGCTTGTCGAGGTTGACCTCAAGCATAGGGACGGTTTGGCCCCGCATCGGTGCCCGCTCGACGCGGACCGTGGCCGTCAGGAAACGGGATCCTCGACGAAGCCCATCGCGATCGCTGCCGTCAACAGCATCACCCCGAGCGCAACCGATCCGAATCCGACCGCTGTCGCATCGTTCAGCACCGCCACACCGCTGCCCGCACTCAACACGGCGACGCAGACGGCCGCCGTCATCCCGATGGCGCTCTGCTCGATCCAGGCCATGAAGGCCAGGACCGCGGCCATCACGAAGAACACTCCTGGAAGCACCCAGCCGTCGACCGACAGGACCATGAGAAGCAGGGCGCCCGAGGTCACGCCGGCGAACATGCCGTAGTAGGGGCTGGCATCACGATCGGCCCCGGCGCCACCGTGGGCCCGCTGGGCCTTGACGAGACACACGACTCCGATCAAGGTGCCGATGGTCGACCAGAACCACCGACCGGGATCCTGCTGGGGGTCCCAACGGGTGAACACGACGGCGGCCAGGCAGCACAGCGCGCCGAGCACCGTGAAGCCGAAGATCTGGTGTCGGGCCCGGACAACGGCGCCCCGGTCGACGGTATCCGAATCGAGATCGGTGGCATCGGCATCGGTGGCGCCGCTTCGTTGCTCATCGACGTGTGCGGCAGGTGCTGAACCTGTGTGAGTCCCCATGGCTGACTTTCCTGTAAGGCAAAACATCAATCAGCACCGAGTTTCGATTCCCGGTGCTCCGCCGCAGTTTTCGACAGTAGCGGTCGAGCGCCGAAGAATCGTGGACGGAGGAGGAATTACCGATACCGGCCGGACGAATCGACGAGCGATGACACCACCGGCGTCACCATGGCCATCGAGTCGGGACAGATCGACCGGCTATCGGCCCATGCCGCCAGTTCACCGAGTGGTATGCGTTCGATCGCCACCACCTCGCCGTCGGCCGGTACGGGATCCCGGTCGGCGAATGCCAGGAAGATCGCACCGAAGGTCTCCGATCGGCCATCGGCGTACCGGCCGGCCGCCACCGGAAGAATAATGGCCATGTGGTCGTCGGCCCGAACCGCGGTCGTCCGGGTCGTGAGGCCGGCCTCCTCGGCCAGCTCCCGCTCCGCCGATTCGAGCCATCGCTCCCCCGCCGCGCAAACGCCGCCGAAGGCGAGATCCCAATAGCCGGGGTAAACGTCCTTCCACTCCGCCCGCTGGTGGACGATCAGCGGCGTGGCGGGGTCGAGCAACGCCGGTGGTCGCAGCGCCGCAGGGGCCGGCTCGGGCTGTGCGCCGGCCGCGGCACCGGGCCCGAGACGGGGCCAGGAGAGGTTCCGAAGCCAACGCTCGACCTCATCGGAGAGCTCCGGGTCGACGCCCGCATCGGTCGGCGGGGGTGCCAGCACCGTGATGACGAACGTCGAGCGATGGGCCAGGCCCTCGGCCCGCATCCGGTGGCGGGGTACGACGTCGACGACCTCACCGTCGGGTCCGAGTACCTCCACCGGTTCGTCCGCAGGCGTTCGGGCTTCCACCGGGTCGGGAGGCTGTCCCGGTGTCAATCCTCCTCGATGGAGATGGCCTGCCGGGGGCAGCGCTCGGCTGCCAGGCGCACGGCGTCGTGCTGCGAGGGATCCGGATGCTCGGTCAACAGGTAGAGAAAGTCGTCGTCGCGCACCTCGAACACATCGGGTGCGATGTTCATGCAGATGGCGTTGCTTTCACACAGGTCGTAATCGACGTTCACCTTCACGGCTGCCTCCCGTCGTCGCGGACACGTTTCCGAACGAAGCGTAGTTGCCGGTGCCGCCGTTCGGTAGCCAGACGCCGATCCGGAGGATCCGCTACACGAGTTTGCGTATCGCAAACTCTCTGGCTTTGCAGGGGAGCCCTGGAGATCGGTCTTTCCGACCACCCAACTAGAAGCGCGTGTAGCCACCGTCGAGCACGATCTCATCGCCGGTGTGGA
>JAOUGG010000195.1 GCA_029857855.1 Acidimicrobiia bacterium
TGGCCGCTGGGACGAGTTGCTCCAGCGCGACGTCGACGGCGTGTTGCTCAACAAGATGAACACCACGGTCGACGGCGAGTTCCAGCGCTACGCGGTGGAGGACGGGTCCTACATCCGGGAGCACTTCTTCGGGCCTGACCCCCGGCTGCGCAAGCTGGTCGAGCACCTGACCGACGAGGACCTGCGGAATCTGCCCCGCGGCGGTCACGACTACCAGAAGGTGTACGCGGCTTACAAGGCGGCCACCGAGCACGAGGGTCAGCCCACCGTCATCCTGGCCAAGACCGTGAAAGGCTGGACACTCGGTCAGGGCCTCGAGGCCCGCAACGCCACCCACCAGATCAAGAAGATGACCCGCGACCAGATACTGGAGCTGCGGGACCGTCTGTATCTCCACGACGAGATCCCGGAATCCTCGCTGTCCGAGGGTGTGCCGCCGTATTTCTGTCCGGAGGCCGACTCGCTCGAGTACCAGTATATGGTCGATCGCCGGCGGGCTCTCGACGGCCCGCTTCCCCAGCGGGTCACGCGGGTTCGCCGCCGGCTCGACCTGCCGACCGACGCACCGTTCAAACCGGCCACGGAGGGATCGGGAGGCCGGGAGGTGTCCACCACGATGGCCTTCACGAACCTGCTGCGGGAACTCATGCGGGAGGAAGGGTTCGGCGAACGTGTCGTGCCCATCGTGCCCGACGAGGCCCGAACCTTCGGGATGGACTCGATGTTCCGCGAGTTCGAGATCTATGCCCCGTTCGGTCAGCTCTACGAGCCGGTCGACCACGAGCTCCTGCTGTCCTACACCGAGGACTCCGACGGCCAGATCCTGGAGGAGGGCATCACCGAGGCCGGATCCATGGCCAGCTGGATCGCGGCGGCAACCAGCTACGCCCATCGGGGCGTGCCGATGGTGCCGTTCTACACGTTCTACTCGATGTTCGGCTTCCAACGCGTCGGCGACCTGATCTGGTCGGCGGCCGACTCACGAGCCCGGGGGTTCCTCCTGGGCGCCACCGCCGGCCGGACCACACTGGCCGGCGAGGGCTTGCAGCACCAGGACGGTCACAGCCATGTGATGGCGTCGACCGTCCCCGCCTGCCAGGCCTACGATCCGGCCTTCGCCTACGAGCTCGGGGCGATCATCAAAGACGGCCTCAAGCGGATGTACGCCGACAACGAGGACATCTTCTACTACCTCACCCTCTACAACGAGAACTACGACCAGCCGCCTCAGCCCGACGGGTCCGAGAACGGCATCCTCCAGGGCCTCTACCGCTGGGCACCGAGCCCGGACGGCGTGCCCGCCAAGGCGTCGGTCCTGTTCTCGGGCCCTTCGCACCTGGCCGCCCGGGAGGCCCAGAAAGAGTTGGCCGAACGCTGGCAGGTCGGCGTCGATCTGTGGAGTGCGACCAGCTACAAGCGGCTGCGGGAACAGGGCATGGAGATCGAGCGATGGAACCGCCTCCATCCCGGCTCCGAACCCCGGGTCCCGGTCGTGACCTCGCTCCTGGCCGAGTGCCCGGGTCCCATCGTCGCGGTCAGCGATTACATGCGGATCGTGCCAGAGCAGATCGCGAGGTACGTGCCGGCCCGCTTCACCGCCCTTGGCACCGACGGGTACGGCCGTTCCGACGACCGTGCCACCCTCCGGTCGTTCTTCGAGACAGATGCCCCCAACGTGGTGCTCACCGTGCTCCACGAGCTGGTCCTCGACGGCGAGCTCGACGGCACCGTGATGGCGGAGGCCATCGCCCACTACGAACTCGACCCCGACCGCCCCGCTTCCTGGAAGGGCTGAGACCGCCGGGATCAACCCCGGTTCAGCGTTCGACCATCGATTGACGGTCGAGCCAGCCCATGAGAATCGATACCGCCCGAGGATCGTGGCGGAGATGGTGGCTGCCGCCGCGTATGAAGCGCAGGTCGGCGTCGCCGTGGGCGTCGGCCAGCATGCGGGCGTCGAAATGGGGTACCGCCTCGTCCTCGTAGCCGTGCAGGACGAGGAGCGGCCGGGGCGGGAACTTCTCGGCGGCCTCGACGGCTCGCACCTCCCGCAGTTCGGCCTCCCAGCGCTCCTTGTTGGTCGGGAAGTCGGGTGAGGTTATCACGCCGATCTCGCGCGAGTAGCTGAGCAGACGATCGGGGTTGGCGGCCCAGTCGTCGAAATCGGCCGGTGAACCCAACATGGCTACGCCCGACACGTCAGGGAGTTCCGCGGCCGCAACGAGCCCGACGGAGCCACCGGTGCCGAATCCGACGACCCAGAGATTGTCGGGTTGGGTCACGGCCCGCAGTTGGCGGCAGGCGGCCGTGGCGTCGTCGACCCACCGGGCCAGACTGAACTCACCGGTCGACCGGCCGCACCCCCGGAAACGGATCGTCATGGCATTCCAGCCGAGATCGGTGTTGACCCGCTGGCACAGCTCCGGCATGTCGACGCCCACGGTCTTCGCCCCCACGTCGGCGTTGGGGAATCCGTGGAGGATCAGAACCGAGTTGACGCCGCGCCGGCTGTCGGAGCGGGCGCCCTTCACCATCGTGCCCTCGAGCTCGGCGCCGCCACTCGATCTCAAGGTGATCGAGGTGAGGACCGCCTCGGATGCCGACTCAGTCGTGTCCGGTGCCATTGAACGGCCGATAGCCCCGGTTTCGGGCCTCGGCCAGGTTGTCGGGACCGAAACAGATGAACGTTCCGGCCGCCATCAGCTCATTGATCGGCTCCGGATCGGTCATGGCGTCGACGTCGTAGACGATCTGGGTGCGCTTGTCGCCTACCCAGCGAAAGTGTTCGAAGTTCCCCGGTCGTTTCATCGGCTCATACCGTAGCCGAAAACGGCGACACCGGAGAGCCGATGAATCGACGCTCCGGTGTCAACCACTTCTTGGTGCTGGATCAACACATCGAATGGCCCGCTACCGAGGCGCCACCGGTGAGGTGGAGCGACGATGTCGGATGCCGGCGGGGACCTCGCCGACTCGATGGATTGACGGTGGACTGGTTGCGATTCGCAAGCGGTCCAGCCGGTTCCGCCCTTGGCGGAACACTCCGACTAGCGGCCAGCCACCTCCAAGGTCCCAATTCGTTTATCGTGCAAGTTGGACCACCTCCTTCCTCTCGGTACCGGAGATTGTTGCACATCCTTCGGGCCCATGTCGCCTTTTTGCGCACCACTTTCGTCACATCCCGATCTTGGTGCCGAGCACCGACACTCAGCGGAAACGATCGGGCAGGAGACCGGGCAGATCCAGGTCGATGTCGGCGAACATCGCGCCGGGTTCACCGCCGGCGACCAGGTCGGCCACCAGCCTGCCGGCCGCCGGTGCGGTCTGGATTCCCGTCCCGCCCTGCCCGACACACCAGACGAACGATGGCTCGGCCGGTTCCGGACCGATCACCATCGACCGATCCGTCGTGAACGTCCGCAGACCCGCCCAGCTCGACGCGACATGGCGGATGTCGAGTGTCGTCGCCGTGTTGATCCGATCGATGGCCAGCGCGACATCGATCTCCTCCGGCCTGGCGTCGCACGGTTCGCTCGGCTGCTCGTCGGCCGGGGAGCACAGGAATTGCGAACCGTCCGGTTTGACGTACCAGTTGTGATCGACGTCGGCCACCAGCGGCCAGCCGCTCGAGTCGTCGTACCGGCTGGGGGTCATGAACGCTGTACGTCGCATCGGCTGCAGCCCGACGGGAGCGATACCCGCCAGCGCCGCCACGACGTCACCCCACGCCCCGGCAGCGTTCACGACGACGTCGCCCGTCAGCTCCTCGCCGTCGGCCAGCGTCACGGTCCAGCGGCCAGAGCGGCGCTCCATGCCGACGACGGGTGCGGTCAATCGGACCGTCCCGCCGTTGGCCCGCAGGCCTCGCACGAAGGCCTGATGCAGCCCGCCGACGTCGATGTCGTAGGAATCCCGTTCGAGGATCGCCCGGGTCGCCCAGTCGGGGCGAAGCGGCGGGAACAGCTCCCGTGCATCGGCGATCGGGATCTCGCGGATCTCGGGGTTGGTGGCGAGACCTTCTGCCAGAAATCGTTCCACGGAGTCGTTCCGGTCGGCCGTCGCCACGGTCAGAACGTCGCGGGCATCGAGCAGCGGATGGTCGACCAACGACTCCGGCGGTCGATGGAGGAACCCGAGGCTGGCCCGGGTCAGGGCCCGGACCGGATCTGCTCCGTAGTTGAGGATCAGCTGGGCCGCGGACCGTCCCGTTGTGTGGTGGGCGAGCGCCTTTTCGGCCTCGACCAGCGTCACGTCCACCGAGGCGCCGTCCACCACGACCTCCGACAGGGCGTGAGCAGCCGACACACCGGCAATCCCACCTCCGATGACCACAGCACGCATGGCCAGAACGGTACCGCCCGCCGCCATCCTGGTGAAATCGACGCGGGATGGCCCCGGCGGTCGCCGCCATCTATCGTTCCCACCCATGGACATGATGGATCGTGTAGTTGTCGTCACCGGGGGCGGGTCCGGTATCGGAGAGGCCCTGGCCGTGGCGGCCAGGCAGGCGGGAGCCCGGCATGTCGTGGTGGCCGACCTCCACGCCGACCAGGCCGAACGGGTGGCCGCGGCGGTCGACGGCACCGGTATCGGACTCGACGTGTCGGACGAGTCGGCAATCCGGAACCTCGTCGAGCAGACCGAGGAAGCCCACGGACCAATCGATCTGTTCTGCTCGAACGCCGGGTTCGTCACCGCCGCCGGCCTGGAGGAATCGAACGAGATCCTCAACCGGATGTGGGACGTCCACGTCATGGCCCACATCTTTGCGGCACGGGCCGTGCTCCCCTCGATGATCGCCCGGGGCGAGGGGTATCTCCTGAACACGGCGTCGGCCGCCGGGCTGCTGAGCCAGATCGGCTCAGTCGGCTACACGATCACCAAACACGCGGCCGTCGCTCTGGCCGAGTGGCTGTCGATCACCCACCACCATCAGGGAATCGGAGTGTCGGTCCTCTGCCCGCAGGCCGTTCGGACCAACATCCTGGCCAACAGTCCGAACGTCGAGAACCGGGCGATGGGTGACGATCTCGACGGCGGTGTCGCCGGCGCCGACGGCGTGCTCGAGGCCGACGACGTCGCCCAAATGTGCCTGGAGGCGATCGCCGAGCAGCGATTCTGGGTGCTCCCCCACCCGGAGGTGGCCGAATACGTCCGCCGCAAGGGGGACGACATCGAACGGTGGTTGGTCGGGATGCGTCGGTTCCAGTCGATGCTGTATCCGGACGGCCCCCTGCCGGGCGACGCCATCGCCCCGACGCTCTAGGTTCGAGTCGCCCGGCGACCGGCGTCAGTCGGCACGCAGCAGCTGGTGGGCCGAACCTCCGGTCGAGTCGATGTCGACCACGTCGAATCCGAGGTCGGCGGCCGCCGCGAACTGGCGGTCGTCGACGGTGAGCAGCCGGCCCGGCCGCGGTAGAGCATCGAAGGCGGCGAGGTGCAGAGCATTCACGAGGTTGAGCCCATACTGCCGTCCGAGGTCCGCGGCACGGCGCAGGCATCGCTGATCGACCGGCAGGACCCAGAACCGATCCCAGTCCCGCAGGAGGCGGGAGGCCGGGTGGTCGGGGTCCTCGGTCATCGGGGCGCCGACAGCCTGGTGGATCCCCAACTCGACCTCGGTGCGGGCAAGGGCGGTGACGATCAACTCGCCGGCGGACGACAACAGCCGGTCGACGTGGGCCTGACGGCGGTCGGGCAGATAGCGGCACAGCAGGGCCGACGAGTCCACCAGCAGGCGACCCGGTTGCCCGTCGACCGACATCAACCCCGTACCTGGCGCACGATGCGGTCCACTCGAACGTCGACCGGCAACGGTCGGGCCACGACGGTGGCGGAGTCACGGTCGGCGATGGAAACGGGAGCCGG
>JAOUGG010000196.1 GCA_029857855.1 Acidimicrobiia bacterium
CGGTCTCGAGAAGGACAACACCGGCTACGATCTGGCAGGTCTGTTCTGCGGTAGTGAGGGAACATTGGGGATCATTACGGCGGTGACGGTCAGGCTCCACCGTCCGTTCCCGGAGATGGTCACCGGGCTTCTGGCGTTCGATTCGGTTGCGACGGCGATAGCGGCCGTTCGATCACTGACGGCTTCGTACCTTCCGCTTGAGGCGATCGAGTTGATGCTCGGGCCGGGTTTCGAACTCGTCCGTTCCACCTTCGATCTCCCGTCCGTCTTCGGGCGTGGCCACGCGGCGTACCTCCTCGTCGACTGTGCCGATGCGACACCGGTCGCGGAGCGGTTGGCGTCAGCAGTCGGCGATCTCGACGGTCTGGAGGATGCAGCTGTGGCCGACGACGGCCCTCGGCGCTTGGCGCTGTGGCGATACCGGGAACTGCATACCGAGGCCGTCGCCGGGATCGGACCTCCGCTCAAGCTCGACGTGTCGGTGCCGGTCGGCGACGTCGGACGCTTCGTCGAGCAGACGATCGATGACGTCGAGGCGTCCTACCCAGCGGCCCGGGTCTGGATCTGGGGCCATGCCGGTGATGGCAATGTCCACGTCAACGTCACCGGGCTGGATGCGGCCTCCGAGGAGCCCTGCGCCGCGTCGATCCTCGACCTCGTGATCTCGCTCGACGGCAGTGTCAGCGCGGAGCACGGTATCGGCCGTCTGAAGAAGGATTGGCTGCTCCGCCAGCGGGGCCCCGTCGACGTTCGGGTGTTCCGCGCCATCAAGACGGCGCTCGACCCGGAAGGCATCTTCCAACCGGGTGTCCTCCTCCCCGACGCTCCCTAACCCTCACCGAAATTTGCAGCAGAGGTGGTACCCAGTCCCGGCTGGCGCGCGCAGAACGCCGACATCCCGGAACTTGCAGCAGAGGTGGTACCCAGTCCCGCCTGGCGCGCGCAGAATGGATCGGGCGCGCGAGTCGGGGAACGCAAAATGGGGCCGATCCCGGAGGATCGGCCCCATTGTGAGTTGCGTTACGTTCGGTCAGACCGTGGTCTGACCTCCGAGTGAATTACTCGGCGAAGACGTACACGTCCTGGGCGAGGTCGATGCCATCGGCGCCGTAGGTCATGATGCGGAAGCTGGCGGCCGAGGGCTCACCGGCATCCACGAATTCGTACGGGCCACCGATGCCGTCGTAGTCGGGGTCACCGCCGGCGGCGATGATGTCCCGGCACGAAGCGAAGTCGGTGCACTTCTCGCCGTCCTTGGTGACGCCGTTGATCTCGGCCGCAATGGCGATCGGATCGTCGGTTCCGGCCACCTCAGCGGCCAGGGCGACGATGACCACGGCATCGTAGGTCTCGGCGCCGTAGGCGAAGACCTCGACGGGCTCGCCGTAGGCGGCCTCGAAGCGATCCGTGAAGTCGCTGATCGAGGTCAGGTCGACCGAAGGAACGGTGCCCTTCAGGCCCTCGAGGATCGACGGGTCGGTCACCTCGTTGGCAGCACCTTCGATGAAGCCGTCAACGCCGTAGACCGGCTTGTCGACCGGACCGATGCCACGCTCGTTCATGGTGGTCAGGATGCTGCCGGCCTCCTGGAAGGCGACAACGACGTAGGCGTCGGAGTCGGCGGCAACGAGCTTGTCGATCTCAGGATCGAAGTTCTCGGTGTCGACTGCGTAGGCCAGGAACTCGTCGACGGTACCGCCGGACGCCTCAAAGTTCTCCTTGATGGCGTTGGCCAGACCCTCGCCGTAGCTCTCTTGACGGTAGATGATGCTGAGGCTGGCGTTGCCTTCCTCGGCGACCAGGTCGGCGAGCACCTTACCCTGCAGCAGATCCGATGGAGCGGTACGGAAGTACAGCCCGTTGTCGTTGTATGTGGTGAAGTCGGGTGAGGTGTTGGCCATCGAGAACTGGATCACACCGGCGCCGGTGATCTTGTCGATCACGGTCTTGGACACGGCTGACGAGGCGGCACCGACGATGACGTCGGCACCATCGGCCAGCTGGGCGTCAACCGACGGGTTGGCGATGTCGACGTTGGTGTCGCCGGAATCGCCTTCGATGGTGACGATTGGGTTGCCAAGCACGCCACCGGCGGCATTGATGTCTTCCTCGGCCAGGCGGAGGCCTGCAACTTCCGGCGGGGCCAGGAAGGCCAGGTCACCGGTCAGGGGGATGATCGAACCGACGGTCAGGACACCGTCGACCGATGAACCGGCGGCAGGAGTCTCGTCCTCCATTGCCGTGTCCTCGGTGGTCTCGTCCGTCATCGCCGTGTCGTCGGTGGCTTCGTCGGCGGTATCTGCGGTCGTTTCGTCTGTTGCTGCGGTGTCCCCGGAGTCGTCCGAGCCGCACGCGGCTGCGGCGAACGAGAACGCCATAAGCAGCGCCAAGAACTTCATCAGGCGCGTTTTTGCCATTTTTCTTACTCTCCTCAATCGGGTTTCGACCTCTGTCGAGATCAGTGGCACATCATAGCGGCCGTCGACGGCCAGGTATTCGCACCATGGCCGAACGTTTCCCACTTTGTCACCGCATGACAATTCGGTATCAGTCAAACGACTACCGCTAAGACCGACGGGCGTGAACGAGGAGGTGTTCTAGAATAAACCGACGGCCCGGCGTACCCGCTCCATGACCTCTGACGCCTTCTCCCGGGCTCGATCCTCGCCGGCGGTGAGCAGCTCCGAGACCGTACCGTCGTCGAGTTCGGCCATCCGTTTCTGGATGGGACGGATCATCTCGATGACCGCATCGGCGGTGTCGGTCTTCAACGGCCCGTACTGGGTGTAGTTCTCGGCCTCGGTCGCCGGATCGGTTCTCTTGGCCGCGGCCAGGATCGTCAGCAGGTTGGACACGCCTGGTTTGTTCTCGGGGTCGAAGCGGACCTCGGCGTCGTTGTCGGTCACCGCCCGCTTGAACTTCCTGGCGATCTCGTCCTCGGTGTCGGTGAGGCTGACCGTTCCGAGCACCGAATCCGACGACTTCGACATCTTGTTCTGTGGATTCTGCAGATCCATGATGCGAGCTCCGACCTCGGCGATCCTCGCCTCGGGAACCACCAACACGTCCCCGAAGCGGCTGTTGAATCGCTGCGTGACGTCCCTGGCGATCTCCAGGTGCTGCCGCTGGTCATCGCCCACCGGCACGACGTCGGTGTCGTACAGGACGATGTCAGCCGCCATGAGGGTGGGATAAGTGAACAGCGCGGAGGACACGAAGTCGTTCGATTCGCTCTTGTCCTTGAACTGTGTCATGCGGCGCAGCTCACCGAAGGCGGTAACACACTGTATGAACCAGGCCAGCTCGCTGTGTTCCCGAACCCGCGACTGGACGAAGAGGGTCGACCGCTCCGGGTCGATCCCGACCGCCAGCATCACTCGGGCCATCTGCAACGTGGCCCGGCCCACCTCGCCCGGCTCGCGGGGGACCGATAGCGCGTGGAGATCGACGATGCAGTAGATGCCGTCGGTCGAGTCCTGCAGGTCGACCCAATTGCGAAGTGCACCGATGTAGTTTCCCAGGTGGGGGACGTCACCGGTCGGCTGGATGCCGCTGAAGGCTCGGGGCGTGGACTTCGCTCTGTTCGGGTCATTGCTCATAACTCACAAGACTACGGTCGGTGCTGCACCGTTGGCGACCGAATTTCGTCTAGAATCACAGCGATGTCATTCCAGGTACAGACCGAGACCTTCGAGGGTCCGTTCGACCTTCTCCTGCATCTGATCCTCAAAGACGACGTCGATCTCTACGAGGTTCGGTTGTGCGAGATCGTCGATGCCTATCTCGCCGAGCTGTCCCGCATCGAGAACTGTGACCTCGAGGTGTCCACAGAATTCCTCCTGATCGCCGCGACCCTCGTCGAACTCAAGTGCCGCCGACTGCTGCCGGTCGATGACGACCTGGACCTCGACGAGGAACTCGGCCTGTGGGAGGAACGCGACCTCCTCCTGGCTCGGCTGTTCGAGTGCAAGACGTTCAAGGACGCCGCCGTCATGCTCCAGGAGCTGATGGACGCCGCCTCGATGTCGATTCCGCGCCAGTTCGGCCTGGAGGACCAGTTCCTCGAGCTCGCCCCGGATCCGCTGGCCGGCATGACCGCAGGGAAACTCCGTCGGGCCTTTCTGCGCATGGTGGCCGAGAAGCCAAAACCCGAGGAGCTCTCGCTGCTCCACATTTCGGTGGCGAAGGCCAGCGTGACCGACGCCATCCAGACCTTCGTGGCCGAGCTTCCCGGCCGGGGCCCGGTCACGTTCCGGGAGTTGACCGACGGGGTCGAGGAACGCATCGAGGTGGTGGTGCGGTTCCTCGCCGTGCTCGAACTCTTCAAGCAGGGCCTGGTGGAACTCGACCAGGCGGTCTGCTTCGGCGAGCTGGTCGTGGTCTGGACGGCCGACGATCCCGCCGCCATGATCGACGGTGATCAGAGTCTGGCCGAGATGACGATGTCGAACGCCGACACCTACGAGGGCTGATCCGATAATGGAAGACTCGACGATCGATGGCTCCGCCGTGCCCGACGGGGTCTCGGGCGGCAGCGGTGATCCTGGCGCCGAGACGGCCCCGGCCGACATCGTGACCGAGGCCCGCCGAGCCATCGAGGCGATGCTCCTCGTGGCTTCCGAACCGACCGAGGAGCATTTGCTGGCCCAGATGGTGGAGCTGCCGCCCGAGACCGTTCGCGGCATATGCCTTGAACTGGCCGCAGGCTACGACGCCGACCGGCGTGGCTTCCAGCTCGTCGAGGTGGCCGGTGGTTGGCGTTACCAGACCCACCCCGACGTCCATCCCTATGTCGAACGTTATGCCATGGAGGGTTTGCCGAACCGGCTGTCGAGCGCTGCGCTCGAGACCCTGGCCATCGTCGCCTACAAGCAACCGATCTCCCGAATCCAGGTCGGTGCCATCCGGGGGGTGAACGCCGATGGTGTCCTGAAGACCCTGGAGCAGCGGGGCTACATCACCGAGGTGGGGCGCGACAACGGCCCCGGTCAGGCCACGCTCTTCGGCACCACCGACTTCTTCCTCGAGCGGCTGGAGCTGGCGGCGATCGACGACCTCCCTCCACTTGGTGACTTCATTCCCTCCGCCGACGTCCTGGAGGCGCTCGAGCAGACCTTGCGCATCGACCCGGAACCGGTCGACGCCGCGGTAGATGAAGCCGAGCCCGAAGCCGAGACGGCCGGGGATGGCCCGGCTGGGGAAGCGACCGAGCATGAGGACGTAGTGGTGGATCTCCGTGACGAGCAGGATCCATCCGACGCCCGATCCCTCTAGCCTCCTAGGCTCGAGGCGGTGGACGATGAATCGGAGCGGGCGCAAAAAGTTCTGGCCCGCCTCGGCGTGGCCAGCCGACGGGTGTGCGAGGACCTCATCCGCGAGGGCCGGGTAACGATCAACGGCACCGTCGCCACCCTCGGAGACAGGGTCGCCGAGAGCGACGAGTTGGCGGTTGACGGCGTCGTGTTCTCGACGATGCCCGAGATCGTGGTCTACCTCCTCAACAAGCCGGCGGGCGTGGTCACCACCGCCTCGGATCCCCAGGGTCGTCCGACGGTGATGGATCTGGTCCCGTCCGAGCCGAGGGTGTTTCCGGTTGGCCGTCTCGATCTCGACACCGAGGGTCTGCTGCTGCTCACCAATGACGGTTCGCTCACCAATCGTCTGACCCACCCGAGCTTCGGCGTCGACAAGGAATACATCGCCCACGTGAAGGGTCGTCCGAGCCGAGCGGCGTTGCGCCGTCTGCGGGAGGGCGTCGAGCTCGACGACGGGATCACCGCTCCCGCCAAGGTCTCGGTGGTGGCCCCCGGGGTGATCCGCCTGGTCATCCACGAGGGCCGCAAC
>JAOUGG010000197.1 GCA_029857855.1 Acidimicrobiia bacterium
GACCGGCCCGTTGGTGCTGGTGACGGGGCATCAGCGCCGGGGGCGCGGACGCCAGGACCGCACCTGGTACGACGAGCCGGGGGATTCGCTCCTCGTGTCGGTCCTGATCACCGCCCAGCGGACCTGGGCCGACCTCGTGCCGCTCGCCGCCGGCCTTGCCGCCGAGCGGGCCGTCAATCGTTTCCTGAATTCCATGGCGCTCGCCGCCGGTGGCGATCTGCATGACGTTGTGGCGCTCAAATGGCCGAACGACCTGCTTGTTCCCGGTCTCGACGAGCGGAAACTGGCCGGGATCCTCGTCGAGTCGACGTCGAGCACCGTGCCCGCATCGCTCGCGGTCGTGATCGGCATGGGCCTGAACCTGCGCTGGTCGTCGGCGCCCCCCGACGAGGTTCGGGAGCGGGCCACCACCCTGACCGCCGTTACCCGCCGGCTTGCTGGAGCCACCCTTCCCGACGACGTGCGCCCTCGCCTGCTCGGTCAGTACCTGAGCGCCCTCGACGCGGCGCTGACGACGCTGGCCGGTTCCGGCGGGCGTTTGGCCACCATCGCCGAGTACCGGGGCCGCTGTCTAACCGTCGGCCGCTCCGTCGAGCTGGTGACGCCCGCCGAGGAGATCACCGGCCATGCAGTCGGCATCGGTGACGGTGGCGAGCTGCTGGTGGAGCTGTCCGACGGCACGGTCCGTTCGGTCACGGCGGGTGACGCCCACCACCGACCACCCGCCTGACTGTCGGCCAGGAGATCGGCGACGGTCGATCGTGCCCCATGTGGCGGAGGCCTGACCCAGCGACCACAGCCGGTTCACGCTCAAGAATCCGCCACGGCTGCCGAACAGAACTCCGATGTTCTTTCGGGATGATGCGTGCCACGACGGCATCGGACGCCGGGCGCGTCCGACACGCCGGGCGGCTCCGACTGGCCGCACCGTTGCAGGCCGCACGAGGGCGGCCGCGGTCGCGTGCGTGATCGTGGTGGGCCTCACCCTGCTCTCCGGTCCGGCCGCTGCGCAGGAGTCCGGCACCGGCGGCTCCTCGTCGACCACGTCGTCATCGACGACTTCGTCGACCACCGTGGCGCCGACGTCGGAACCATCCGGCGGCGGGACAACGACCGTTCCCGACCCGCCGACCAGCGAAACGACGGCCGGCACCGCCGGTGCGACCACGTCGTCGGCGACGCCGACTTCGGTCTCGGCGGCTCGGGAGAGCGGCGACGAAACGACGACCACGGCGATGACCGACCCGAACTCCACCGACACCACCGACCCGTTGATCGATGAGGCTCCGGCCGATGATCCCCTGGACCCCAACGTCACGGTGCCGCCCCCGTCGGGTGCCGACGTCGAGGTCGAGTTCGCGCCGGTGCCGATTCTGTGGAGCAGCGTCCGGGAGGCCGAGACGAAATGGGCCGATGCGCTGACGGCCAAGGTCGAGGCCATCGCCGAGGTCCGAACGCTGCGCCTCCGGTCGAAGGAGCTCCGTTCCCGGCAGCAGGAATTGGAAGAAGAGACGCAGCTCACCATCGAGGAACTGGCCGAGGCCACCGAGAGGCTTCAGGCCAGAGCCGTTCGAGGTTTCGTTCACACTTCCAGCGGCAATGCGGCCGGGGCCGGTGTGAGCACGGCAGTCTTCCGCGGTCGTGAGGTGCTGATCGCCCAGCGCAAGAGTCGACTGATCGAAGCCGTCGTCGATGTCGATCAGGGGAGTTTGACCGAGCTGGCCGAGCTGCGATCGACGCTGGGTACCTCGGCGATGGAGCTCCTCCGCCGGTCGGGCGTCGTCGATACCTCGATTCGTCGAGCCGAGTCGAGCGCCGCGGACCTCGACGTCGCGGTCGATCAGGCCCGCGTCGAGCTCGAGGCGTTCAAGGCCGGTAGCGAAATCTACGTCGACGGTGTGGTCTTTCCCATCGGCGGACAGTATTCCGTACCGCTCATCAACAGTTTCGGCTACCCCCGAATGCCGGGGACGCCGGACGCCCACTCCCATGAGGGGATCGACATCTTCGCTCCCCGAGGCAGCCCGCTCGTGGCCGCCGAGCGGGGCGTCGTCGGTCGGGTCGGGGTCGGTCGACTGGGAGGCCTGAAACTCTGGCTCCGAGGTGAAAGCGGCGCCGACTGGTACTACGCCCATCTCGACGGGTTCGCCCCCGGCCTGCACAACGGCCAGGTCGTCGAGGCCGGCGAGCTGCTTGGCTACGTCGGCAATACCGGCAATGCCGTCGGAACACCGCCCCACCTCCACCTCGAGATCCATCCCAACGGTGGTGCTGCGGTCAACCCATACCCGCTGCTGAAGGTGGTCTCCGACCTCGATCGGAACGCCCTCGCCGAGGGGACGGCGCCCGGCTTCCGATATCAGCCCGTGGTGGCCAACCGACCCGAGGAGGCCGCCACACCCGCATCGACGTCGACCTCCGCGCCATCCACAACGACGCAAACGAAACCGACGGTCCCTGCCGAGGTGTCGACGGCGTCCAGCGACGCCACGAATGGACAACCGCCGACCTCGGCAACCGCCGCAACAAAGCCGCTGACGACGCGGGTGACGACGCAGGTGACGACGGCGTCGGCCGAACCGAGACCGACGAACGGCGATTGATCGACCGAACCTGCTGAGGTCGCGGACTGCTGGCGCACCCCGGCTGCACCAGACGTGGCCGACTGGTTTGGACGAAGTGTCTTTGGCCTCTGGGGCCCTGACGGCTGTTGGTGTTCGCTTCGGGTATGACGACCCGAGCGGGAGATCCGATGCGGACACGCTGGTGGTTTTCGGCAACAGCTGCGTTGATCGTCCTGATCGGCGCATGCGGCAGCGACGCTGGGCAGGGCTCAGCCACCACCACCGAACACGTGGGAACAGAAGGCCGACAACGAGCTCTCCGGTCCAATCACGTGGCACACGCTGACCTACATCGACTCGATCGATCGAGCTCTGGTGTTTGGTGGGGGCGACTCGTGGGAAGACTTCACCGGCAACCGACTGTTCAGCTACGACCCAACACTCGACAGCTGGACCGAGATACCGCCATCCGACTAGAGCATCCGGCCCGGGATGTCCTTGCGGCTTGGCAGGAAGATTCCGGTCACCGGCCGAACCCGAATGCGGGCGTCCACAACCACCGCTCCGTCACCCGGAGGCAACACCTTGACCGGGTTCAGGTCGATCTCGGAGATCTCCGGGAGTTGCTCGACGAGCACCGACAGCCGCAACAAGAGCTCCTCCAAGGCGTCGAGGTCACCCGGCGTACCACCCCGGTACCCCTCCAGCAGTTGCGCCGAGCGGACCTCCGACATCATGTCTCGGGCATCGACATCGGTGAGCGGGTTGATGCGGAAGGCGACATCCTTCATCAGTTCCACGAAGATACCGCCCAGGCCGAACACGATCAGCGGCCCGAAGGTCGGGTCCTCCGTCATACCGATGATGACCTCGTGACCGTCGGGCACGAACTGCTGGATCACCACCCCGGTGGCGTCGTCGACCGCGTCGGTCACCTGGCGGTAGGCGGCCCGAACCGCTTCGGACCCCTCGACGTCGAGCACCACCCCTCCGATATCGGATTTGTGGAGGGCGCTGGGTGACACGACCTTGACCACCAGCGATCCGCCGATCTCGGCCGCGGCAGCCGCTGCCTCCTCTTCGGACCGGGCCGCCCGTTCGGTCACGGTCGGCAGACCGTAAGCGCCGAGCACGGTCCGGATCTCGTTCGAGTCGAGCCAACCGCCGTCGGTGCCGAGGCGGCGGACCGCGCTGCGGATCGCCGCTTGAGCAGCCGCGGCGTCGAGATCGTCGAAATGGGGAGGCGCTCCTTCGTCCTTGTCCAGCCACTCCCGATAGCGGTTGGCCGAGGCCAGGGCCCGGGCCGCCGACTCGGGGAAGGGAAAGACCGGCAGGTTGGCCCCCGGGTTCGAACCTTGCTCGTCGTCGGCCAGCGAACCCATGAACACACCGACCGTCGGCTTGTCGCTGGGGTGTTCGGCCACCGTCTCCCGAATGGCGGCCACGATCTCCTCCGCTCCCTCGGGTGCGGTCGGGATGTAGATGGCGACGACGGCGTCGATCTCGTTCGTGTCGAGCAGCAGCTCGAGGCAACGCCGGTACTCCTGAGGACCGGCTGAGGCGATCATGTCGACGGGATTCTGAGGGGCGGCCATGCCCGAGAGGTGGGCCCCCAGCTGCTCCTGCAGCTCGTCCGAGAAGGTCGGCAGTTCGAGACCGTGACTCTCCAGTGCATCGGCGGCGAGAATCCCCGGGCCGCCTGCGTTGGTCAGCACCGCCACCCGGCGGCCACCGGGCAGCGGTTGGTTGGCCAGCAGCTCGGTGACCTCGAACAGTTCGTGCAACGTGTTGGTGCGAATCACACCGGCTCGGCGGAACAGAGCGTCGACGGCGACGTCGAGGTTGGCCAGCGAGCCGGTGTGGGAGGCCGCAGCCCGTGCGCCGGCGGCCGAACGCCCCGCCTTCACGACGACCACCGGCTTCTTGCGGGTCACCTGGCGGGCCAGGCGGCCGAAGCGCCGGGGATTGCCGAACGACTCGGTGTACAGAAGAATCACGTCGGTGGCCGGATCGTCCTCCCAGTAGAGGAGGAGGTCGTTGGCGCTGACGTCGGCCTTATTGCCGACCGAGACGAACGTTGAGATGCCGATACCGAGGTCGGCCGTCTGTTCCAGGATGGCCAGTCCCAGGGCACCCGACTGACTCGACATGGCAACGTTCCCGTACGGCGGGAAGTTCGGGCCGAACTGCACGTTGAGTGAGACGGTGGGGTCGGCGTTGAGCAGACCCATGCAGTTGGGACCCACGAGCCGCATTCCGTAGCGGCGGGCAAGGGTGACGATCTCCTGCTCCCCGTCGGTGTTGCCCACCTCACTGAACCCGGCGCTGATGATGACCAGACCCCGAACCCCCTTGCGGCCGCAGTCCTCGACCACCTGGCGCACGTGCTGGGCGGGAACCGTGATGACGGCAACGTCGACGTGACCGTCGATCTCTGCCACCGAGGCCACAGCCCGAACGCCGTGAATCTCGTCGGCTCCGGGGTTCACGGGATGGATCGAGCCGGTGAAGCCGCTCTCGACCAGGTTGGCGAAGAGGCGGCCTCCGATCGATGTCGGGTTTCGGCTGGCCCCGATGACGGCCACCGACGAGGGGTAGAACAGCGGCAGAAGCGAAGCCGTCACGGCCCGTTTCTCATGTTCCCATTCCGCCTGCCGAGCCTCGTGGGAGTAGTCGAGCGGGAACTCCACCCGGTAGATGCCCTCGTCGAGGCGGCGGGTCATGCGGTAGCCGGAATTGCGGAACAGGCGCATCATGCCGATGTTCTCGGCCAGCACATACGCCTCGAATTCGGTGATGCCCCGGGTCCGGGCGTAGACGGTGAGGTCCTGGAGTAGGCGGCTGCCGATGCCGAGCTGCTGGTAGGAGTCCTCCACCAGGAAGGCGACCTCGGCGACCTTGCCCGCGTCGGCCGCCGCGTCCTCCGGAATCACGTCGTAGCGGCCGACGGCCACCATGTCATCACCGACGGTGGCGATCAGCGCCATACGATCGTCGTAGTCGACGTTGGTGAAGTGTTCCAGCTCGGCGGGGCTGAGTTCGCGCCTCACGTTGAAGAACCGGAGGTAGGACGACTCGCGGCCGACCCGGCCGACGAACCTGGCCTCCCGTTCGACGTCGTCGGGCCGTATGGGCCGGATGTGGATGACCTGCCCGTTCTTCAGCAACACGTCGAATTCGAATTCGGTGGGGTACTCCGCCATCTCTCGTCTCCTACTCCGCCTGACCTGTACGGTCCGACCTGTATTTGTCCCGGCTGGGCAGAGCGCGGGC
>JAOUGG010000198.1 GCA_029857855.1 Acidimicrobiia bacterium
GACCCCTGACCCGAACCCTCCCCCGAGCCGGCGCCTTCACCCGAACCCTCCCCCGAGCCGGCGCCTTCACCGGAACCCTCGCCCTCGCCCGAACCTTCACCCGAGCCCTCGCCCTGACCCTCGCCGGAACCGGATGCGGTGCGGCCGCTGCGGGCCTGACCGGCCAGGTTCGACAGTTGCCCCGACGCCTGGGCCGACGCCTGCTGGGATGCAACGGAGTCGGCGTTCGCCCCCTGGGCCAGCGCCGCTTCGCCCAGGGCGGCCTGGGCGCCGGCCACGTTGCCGGCCGCCAGTTGCTGCGCCGCATCGGCCAGCGCAGCGGCAGTGGCGGGATCGCCCGCCTCCTGCGCGTCGGCCAGCTCGGCCAGACGCTCGGCCAGCTCCTCCTGTTCGGCGGCGCTCAATTCGTCGAGGCCCGCGGCCAGGTCGGCCAACTGCTCGGCCGGGGAACCCGACGGCTCCCCAGGCAGCGGTCGGGTGGCGAGGCTGCGCTCCAGCCCCTGGGCGGCCGCCTGCTGGGAGGCGAAATCGGGCGAACGATCGGCCGCCAGATCAGCGGCCTGATCGTCGAGCAGCTGGGCCGCCTCCTCCAGGCTGTCGACGTCACGGAGATCCTCGGCCAGCTCCGCCAGGCGCTCGCGCAGCTCCGCCGACAGGGCCGGATCGGCGCCCGGCTCCTCCACGGCCTCCTCCGCCAAGCGCTCGCGCACATCCTCGACCTGTTCGGCCAGCCCCTCGGTCTGCGCTCGGAGCTGCTCCAGCCGCTGCCGCTCGGCGTCCTGAGGATTGGCCATCACCGCGAGCGCCGCGGCCACGACGGCCAGCACAGCGGCGATCGTCCAGCGGACCCAAGTCGGACGGCCGCCGGGAAGCGGCACCGCGGTTCGAGCCTGGCTCGACGGTGCGTCGTGTTCGGCCAGCCGCTCGGCCCGGTAGCGGATCTGGCGGCCGAACTCGTCGTCGAGGTTCCGGAACTGGAGCGCGGAGGTGAAGATGTCGCGGGCGGCGAGACCTTTGTCGGCGGCTCTGGCCGCAACCAGCCAGGACAGCGGCTGGACGATGGCGATCGTCACCAACGCCAGCGCGGCGGCCGCCACGACGGCCAGCGCCGTCGGCTCGGGCCACGCCCACGGCCGGAACCTCCCGACGAGCACCAGAACCAGCGCCAGGGCGGCAACAACCGGCGCCACCAGGGAAGCCACCGCCCAGGCCCAGACCAACCGGAGCCGTCGGCGCATCACCGACAGGAGGCGGGCGACGGCGCTGCCCGCTTCGGGCTCGCTCACTGGGTCACCGAGCGGCTCGGGGTGCGCAACCGCCGAACGCCGAGCATTGCCGCCATGACCGAGATCCAGATCAGGGCCAGCGCCGACCGGAGCCACAACGGGATCAGCGGAAGATCGCCGGGCCGGAAGTTGGGGTCGAAGCCTGGACCCTCGAACACCACGTCATTGACGATTCGCTGGTTCATCGTCTGGGTTTCGACGAAGGCCGAGCGGATCCCGGACAGCGGCCACGGACCGGTCACGTCCGACACCTCACCGGCCGCACCGGCCAGCAGCACGAACGGATTCCAGTAGAAGGGTGTGAGAAACGACAGGATGGAGTCGGGACTGTTGCCGTCGCTGCTGACGGCGTAGAGGACCATCAGCACGGCGAACACCACTGCGGTGCCGACACAGAGAGTGAGAATGACGCCGTAAGCGATCAGGGTGGCGGCGGCGGTGCGCCGCAGCATGGCCGAGCAGGCCACACCGAGCACGGCCAGCAGGAACCCGATGAGCATGAGGGCCAGGATCCCGCTGACGATCTGACTGAACGCTACGCCACCCAACAGATAGGCCACGGCCAGGATGGGTGCGGTGGCCACAACCAGCAGCAAAACGAACGCGCTGGAGGCCAGGACCTTGCCGAAGAAGATCCCGAACGGCCCGATCAGCGTGACCTGGAGCGGGATGAGGGTCTGACGGTCCCGCTCGCCGGTGATGGCACCGGCGCTGATGCCGGGCACGACGAACAACAGCAGAACCAGTTCGAGGATCAGCACCCACTCGAACACCGACCGGCCGACGTTCTGGCGGGCGATGCCGAAGTCGCCGTTGAACGACGCCGTCTCGCCGGTGTAGGTGATGAACGCCACGCCGAGGGCCAGCAGCAGGAAGATGGTCATGACCACCATCGAGCGGGCGGTCCGCGACCGCTGTCGCAGCTCCCGGTCGAGCACCGGTCGAACGTCGGTGAGCGCGTCGAGCACCGTCATTGCACGATCCCCTGGGTGATCTGGAGGAAGAGATCCTCGAGGTTCTTGTCGACGGTGGTGAACTCGAGCACCGCCCGGTCGTCGTCGACGATCAGCTTGCGAAGCAGCGCCTGTTGCTCGTCGTCGCCGGCAACCGGAAACTCCTCGACGATGCCGTCGCCGAAGCGGACACGCACCGAGCGGCCGACCCCGAGCTGGGCCAGGATTCGTCCCGGCGGCCCGGAGGCCAGCAACTGTCCGGCCTCGATCACCGCGATGGCGTCGCACATCTGCTGGAGTTCGGCCAGGATGTGCGACGAGATCACGATCGACTTGCCCATGCTCTGGAGCTGCAACAGGAGTTCCCGCAGTTCGATCCGCGCCCGAGGATCGAGGCCGGACGCCGGCTCGTCGAGAATGAGGAGTTCGGGATCGTGGACGAGCGCCCGGGCGAGCGACAGCCGCTGCTTCATGCCGCGCGACAGGTCGTCGACGATGGTTTCCCGCTTCACGTCGAGATCGACCAGTTCCAGCAGGCCGTCGACCAGCGACGGCCACTCGGAGCGATCGATGTGATAGGTGGCGGCGTGGAACTCCAGGTACTCCTTGACGGTCAGGTTCTCGTAGACGCCCATCACGTCGGGCATGTAGCCCATCCGGCGCCGGACCTCCTCCGGTTCGGCCACCGGACTGAACCCGCAGACCCGGGCCCAGCCGGAGGTCGGGGTGAGCAGCGTGGCCAGGATGAGGAAGGCCGTCGACTTGCCCGCGCCGTTCGGGCCGATGATCCCGAAGATCGATCCCTTCGGTATCTCCAGGTCGACCTCGTCGAGAGCCTTGAGATTCCCGTAGTGCTTGGTGAGGCCGTGGGCTTCGACAACGAGGTCGTCACGCGGTTCGGACGGATCGAGGAGCTCGACCACCGCGCCGGCCGATGGGGGCGCAAGCGCGCCCAGATCGATCGGTGCCGGAGGTGGAGGCAGGGGCGAGCCGGTCGGAGGAGGAGGAGGAGGAGGTGACGGTTGGCTGCCGTTGGTAGGGAACATCGGTTCGCGCACGGTCAGGCCCCTCCCTCGTCACCCTCGTCGCCGGCCACCGGCACGATCGCCCCGGACAACTCCTGTGCGGTCGCGGTCCTGATCGACGGGATGCCGAACGGACCGTCGACCAACGCCCGGATGTAGATCGATCCTCCGTCGAACGCGGAGCTCGGCAGGTCGACCAGGACAACGCCGGGATCGGCCAAACCGACCTTGGCGTCGATCCAGGTCCCACCACTCCACAGGTCGACGGCCGACACGTCGGCCGGGACCACGAGCACCAGGGATCCGGCATCGGCTCCGGGTGGCAGGCCGTAGGCGACCGTCTGGACATCGCCGTCCATCTGACGCCGACGGCCCTCGGCCACCATGCCGCCCCCGATGTCGCCCGACCAGCGCCAGTCGATGATCCGGCTGCGGATGGTGGCCGAGCTGAGCGATTCACCCCCGGCCAGCTGGCTGATCGGATACGTCGACACGAACCCGGTTCGGCCCCGAGTGACGGCCGATCCGCCGAGCGTCGACAGCGGCGCCTCGGCATCCTTCGTCCACCCGATGACCGTGATCTGGCCGGTTCGACTCTCGAGTCCGGCGGCGCCCATCCACCGGCTCAGTGCGGCAGGGCTGGCCGCGCTGTCGCGTCCCCCCTGACCGGAGAGCTGCATCTGCACCGGGTTCTCCCACATGGGCGGAGCGGAGATGTCGTCGAGCCGGAACTCCGTCGATCCGCCCACCGGCACGTCGGCGATGGTGGCCAGCCGGTTTCCGGAGAACACCGAGACGTTCGACAACGGGTGTTCGGTGAGGTTGGTGACCACTCCCTCGACGCTCGAACCTTCCACCGTGAGTTCGACATCCCAGGCCTGCGGCTGGATGACCTCCGAAGCCGCGCCCAACACCACCACGCCGGACGGCGGTACGTCGGCGCCGACCCGGTCGCCCTGCACGGTCGGTGAGGCGAACCCCGCCTGCTGGAATCGCCAGTCCCATGCGCTGAACCCGCTGCTCGACGCCGACCAGCCGTCGGCCAGTTCGACGCCGGTGAATCCTCCGCCCGACGACGACACCATGTAGTCGCTGATGGTCCGCGTCGATGTGCCGGAAACCCCGACGATCGTGACGTGCGATCCGGTGGTGCCCTGGCGGAAGAACTGGCCGGAGCCCCAGATGGCGACGCTGACCACGGCGGCCAGACCGGGGATGGCGAGCCACATGAGCGGCTCACGTCGGGACTTCGACAGAAAGAACCACAGCACTGGACCGACAAGGGCGATGTAAACCAGCAACACGGCCACGAATGGACCGATCGGGCGGGTGGTGAACCCGGCATCGAGCGACAGGTCGGTCAGGACCTCGCCGGGATCGACGAAGATCTCCTGCTCGACGTTGGTCGAGAATCGGGGCTGGATCAGGCCGTCAAAGCGGCCGGCGCTCAACGTGTCGCCGGTGACGTACACGGTACCGGACCCGAGCCAGGCCCGGCCCTCGACATCGGCCGCCGGACCGGCTTCCGGTTGGAATCCAGTGCCCGCCGCCTCCAGCACGTCGCCGACAACGCTCGACGCCAACTCGGCGAGCGAACCATCGAGGTAGAGGTTGCCGCCTGAGGACACCCAGCCGAAAAGCGCGGCCCGCTGGGGCTCACTGAGGTTCACGACATCGGCGACGTTTGCCACCGCGGCGCTGGCCGCATTCAGGGTGGCCGATCCGTGATCGAGCATCGCCGGATCGAACGGCACCAGGCGGGCCTGCCCCTGTCCGAGCACCATCTCGGCTCGTTCGGGCAACCCGGGGACGATCAGCGATGGCATGACCGCCACGGGTTCGGCGTCGCCGACCTGCTGCAGTCCGACGACCGGACGTCTCGTCTGACCATCACTCGTCTCGACCCGCACCGACGGCGGGCCACTCCACGGCGAGAGGGTCACCGGCACGGCGAACGTCTTGGCACTCCCGCCGGGAACCTCGATGTCGACGGTGGCCACCGTGATGCCCTCGCCCTCGACCAGCACTTGGATTGAGCCGGTCACTGCCTGGTCGGCCGCCACCGTCACCAGCAGCACCGTCTCGGTTCCCGGACGATAGAACGACCCGACCGGCGTGGTGACCTCGACCGCGGTGTCGGCCGCCGCAGGTGTGGCCATCAGCGCGAGCACGGCGAACAGGACCGACCAGGCGGCCAGCGCTCGAGTCGCCGAACGGATACAAGTGTCCCTCACCATTGCCACGATCCTAGATTGCAGGGGGGTCCACTTTCCGTCAGCCCCCGACAATTGGGGCGTCGGCGCCAGGCGACCAGAACGGCTCAAAGCCCCGCTTCGACCCGGCGGCCGACGACATGGATCAGCGGCGCAATGACACGGTTCGGATCCCGGGAACCGGCGGTCTCCTCGCCCGAGATGAACGCCGACATCGAGGCCCTCAGTCGTCCCAGGCGACGTGCAGGCTGTTGGGGCCGCGAAAGGTGATGTTGGGGAAGTAGTCGAAGGTCTGATCCTCGACCAGCCGGAGCGACGGGATGCGCTGCGACACGATCTCGGTGACGATCTGTG
>JAOUGG010000199.1 GCA_029857855.1 Acidimicrobiia bacterium
GGCTCGGCGCTGTTCGGAGCCCTGGTCACGGTGGTGGCGAGGCTCTACGTCGCCTTCCCCGTCCTCCTGGCGCTGCCGCTCATCATGGCGATCTTCGGAGCGCTCGGTCTGGCGCTCGTCGAGTCCGACCGGACGACGAAGGCGGCAGCGGCCCGCAACGAGATCCGGGCTGCGCTGACCCAGTTCCTCGAGCTGACGTCGATCATGCTGGCCGGTGGCGCCGGTGCCGAGACGGCTCTGGAGCGGGCCTCGCTCAACGGCTACGGCCGAGGCTTTTCCCTGTTCGCCCGCGAGATCGTCCGGGCCAAGGAGGACCCGAAGCTCAACGCCTTCGTCGCTCTGCGTGATCTCGGCATGCGTATCAACATCAGCGAACTCGTCGACTTCGGCAACGTGATGATCCTGAGCAGCGAGAACTCGGCCACGATCCGTCAGGCGCTCAACGACAAGGCCGGGCTCATCGTGCTGCAGGACCACGAACGGCGCCGGGCGGCGGCCAACTCCCGCAACGTCTGGATGTCGATTCCCGTCGTCGGCATGGCCGGCGGCTTCATCTTCTGGCTGATGTACGCGGCAACGGCCGGCCTCGTCGGAGTCGGCTGAGCCATGCCGACCACGTCGTCACCAACCAGGCACTCCACGAACCAAAACCACGAAAACCCAACGGAGCAAACCATGACAACACTGCATCACCTGACGATCTCGACCTACGTTCCGCTTCGGAACGCCGCCGGTCGGTTCTGGCGGGATCAGCGAGGGGCGTCGATTTCCACGGTGCTGCTCATCGCCATCCTCGTCATCGCCATCGCCGCCTTCGGCGCGATCGTGGCCGGGCAGATCAACACCGCGGGCCAATCCGTCGGCGGCGTCGACTTCAGCGGCAACACCAACTAGCAGATCGCATGACGACGAGCAGGCTGGCACGAGAGGAGGGCGAGACCGCGGTCGCATCGACGATCCTGGTCCCGCTTCTGCTGTTTGGCCTGTTCATGCTGATTCAGATCCTGATGGGTTTCTATGTTCGCTCGGTGGCGTCCGCGGCCGCCACCGATGCGGCATCCTTTCTCGCTCAGGACGGGGTCACCAGCGGTCAGGCCGAGGCCTACGCCACGAACTTCATCAACGATCAGTCCGGCGGGCTGATCTCCAACCTGTCGGTCACCGCTTCCAAGGGCGCGGAGTTCACGAACGTGTCGGTCAACGGCGACACCAATCTCCTGTGGAGCGTCGGCCTCGGCGTCGACGCCTCTGCTCCCGTCGAACGTTTCCAGCCCCAGGGTCCATGATTCCATGATGATGCGATCGATGAGCAGCCAACCGTCGCGAGCTCTGGTTGCGGCGCTCGACGACGAGGGATCGGCCGGTTATTCGACGCTCATCGTCGTGCTCAGCTTCTTCGCCCTGCTCGGGCTGGGGGTGGCGGGAATGCGGATCTTCACCGGAGCGGGCGACCTCCAGGCCGCAGCCCAGTCGGCGGCCCGGGCAGCCTCGCTGGAACACGACCTCGGCGACGCCCAGGCCGCCGCCCAGACCGTGGCGATGGCCGAGTTGAGCCGGGCCGACGAAGCATGCGAGAGTCCGTCGATTAACGTTTCCGCCGGGAACGGCGGATTCCAACCCGGCGGCTCGGTGCGGATCGACATGACCTGCACGGTGTCCTATCAGGGCCTGTGGGTGCCGTTCATGGGGTCGTCGCGACCCGTGTCGGTGTCGGCCATCGAGCCGATCGACTGCCTGCGTGGCGGCGGCCCCGACGCCCTCAGCCTCGCCGACAACTGCTACTACGGCGGGTGACCAGATGATGGTACGAACCAGACGAGCCGACGACGACCGGGGTGACGCCGGGGTGGCGTTCGTCCTCATCATTCCGGCGCTCCTGTTCGTCGTCGTCCACCTCATAACCGCCAGCCAGCAGCTCTACGAGCGCCGTGAGGCGTGGGCGGTGGCGGCGGCCGCCAGCCGGGTCGGGGCGCAGGCCGATCCGCTGCTGGTCCGCCAGACCAACGAGCCGACGATCGACGCGGGCAAGGCCCGGGCCGCCGTTATCCGCTACGTCAGTGACGCCGGCTACCAGCTCGACGTGTTCGATCTGCAGGGCAACACCCTGGTCATCGAGGTGTCGGGAACCATCGACTATGTCTTTCCGACGACCCTGAGTTCCACCATCACCGGCCGGGCGGAGACGACGCTTCGATCCGGGGTCGTCACGGAGGGCGGGTAGATGGCCGAGTCCGCCGGTCGATTCGTGCGGGGGCTGCAGACGCTCGCCGCGGGGCTGTTCGGGCTCGCCGTGCTCGTCGGGGTGCCACTGATGTTGTGGCGCTTCATCGGCAATCCGCTGGACCTTCTCCCCCAGTCGTGGGACGAGGCCAGGCGTATGGTCGATCAGCGCAACGTCACGGCCGACGTCATGCTCGCGGTGCTGGCCTGCGTGATGTGGGTGCTGTGGTTCCAGTTCCTGTGGGCCACGCTGTGGGAGCTGTTGGTGGTCGGTCCCAAGGCGGGCCGGGGCGAAGTCGCCCGGGAGGCGCCGGGCGTTCCCCGGTTCATCCGCTCGATCGTGTCGGCCGTTGCCTCGGGCCTGTTGTCGGCCAGTGTCGTGGCCAGCGCGTCGTCGGCGGGATCGCTCCTTCCCGATCTGGTGGCCAGCGCCCCGGTTCTGGCGAGCGAACTCGTGCAGGGCGACGTCGTCGACCACGACGCCGCTGTGGCCGGCGCGATGTCCATGCAGTTCTACCGGATCACCGACCACGATCGCATGTGGGATCTGGCCGGTCAGAACGACGCCGTGTTGCAGCGCATCCTGGAGATGAACGCCGATCAGGTGAAGTCGCCGATCGACTTCCGGCCGGGCATGACGATCCGGGTTCCGGTCAGCCTCAACCTCCCCGACGCCGTGTCCGACGAGGCCGAGCTCGATCCGGGTGCGGCGGCCGGCGATGCCTCTGACAGCGCCGACGGCAACACCGTCTACGAGGTCGTCGAGGGTGACAACCTGTGGAACATCTCGAAGATCCGCCTGGCCGAGGCCGCTGAAGGCGAGCGACCGTCGAACCAGGAGATTCTCGAGGAGGTGACCGACGTCGTCGAACGCAACCCCGACGTCATCGAGGATCCGGATCTGATCTACCCCGGTGAGCTGCTGACGCTCCGATCGGTCGAGGACTCGGTGACGGCCGGGTCCGAATCGGAGGTGGTCGCCGAAGCGTCGGCAGATTTGGCGGAAGAAACCGGGGACGACACAGCGACCGAGGACGAAGCCACCGAGGACGACGCGATCGAGTCACGGCCGGTCGAGGCGGAGACTGGATCGCCCGCCGTCGAACCCACGACCATCGAATCCGTCCCGGTCGAGCCCACCACCATCGAATCCGTGCCGGTGGCGAGCACGACCATCCAGTCGATTCCGGTCGATTCGAGCACGGGCGGCGCCTCGGGTGCCGCTGCGGCTATGGCCGACGAGCCCGAGATCAACGCCCCGGCCGAGGCGCCGTCGGCGGCGCCCTGGCTGCTCGGCGGGGCCGCGCTGTCGTCGGCCCTCCTCGGGCTGTATCTGGTCGGGCGGCGGCAGGCCGGCGGGTTCACGGTTGGCTTCTCCCGGAAGGCGGTCGACGACGGGCCCGAGACTCCCCCGCTTCTCCAGGCCATTGCCCGAACCGCCGACCCCCGGTTCATGACGTGGGTGGCCCGGCGCCTCGACGACACGCTCGCGGGGCACGGCACGTCGGCCGCGTTCCCGACGGCGATGCTGGTCACTCCGGGCCGGCGGCTGGAGATGCAGTGGCCGAATCCGGTGGTGCTCACGGCTCCGAAGTGGGGCATGGTCGACGGGGAGGGTCGGCGGTGGGCTTGCGACTACGATCCCGACCACGAGGCGGCCCCTTCCGAACCGCCGACCGCTCCCGGCCCGATGACCACGGCCGCGCTGCCGGCCATGTTGAGCCTCGGGCGGGTGATCGACGAGGGCCCGGCCGTCGTCGGTTTCGAGGGCGCTGAGCCTCTCGACGGCACCGAACTGCTGGTCAACGTCGAGCACTTCGGCTCGATCGCTGTCTGCGGATCGACCGGTCATGTGTTCTCGGCCGTCCGGGCGATGATCTTCGAGCTGGCGGCCGGTGCTCAGGTCTGCAGGACTCAGGTGACGACGGTCGACTTCGAGGTCGAGGGCGCCGAGATCCTGCCCGCCATCGATTCGG
The DNA here is from genome assembly GCA_029857855.1 of Acidimicrobiia bacterium. Lineage (GTDB taxonomy): Bacteria > Actinomycetota > Acidimicrobiia > Acidimicrobiales > SZUA-35 > JAHELU01. Next base: position 4,197 of record JAOUGG010000199.1, read on the forward strand.
CTCGTGAGTCTGAGGCGCTCGAGATGGCGGCCGCGCCAGCCGACACCGGGTCCACGCTGCGGGTTTTCGTGGTGCATGCCACCTTCGCTCAACTCGACCAGTGGTTCGAACTGGCGAAGCCGGGCACCGGTGTGGCGCTCATCCTGATCGGTGACGTTCGGTCCAGCCGCCTCGGATCGCGTTACGTGCTCGACGACAACGGCACCGGCGAGTTTCACGGCCTCCAGCGGAGGGTGCGGGTGTTCGGCCTGGAGAGTTCGACGGCGCTGGCGATCGAGGAGCTGTTCCGAGCCCCGGAACCGACAGGTGAGCCGGTTGCCGATTCGCTCCGCAGCATGCCGGTCGGATCGTTCGAGCCGTCGGGCGGTTGATGACAGCGCTCGGCTGGCTGTGGTTCTCCGCGGTCGCGGGCATCGTCGTGACGGTCGCGGTGGCCGACTGGCGGCGGCGTTTCGTCGGCAACGGCCTCGTAGCGGCGCTGACGGTGCTCGCCGCGGTGTTCGTCGTCGTCGGTGACGCCGAGGCCGTGGTCGCATCACGGTGGTGGTCGGTAGCCGCCACTGGCGCCGTCTTCCTCGTCGGCCTCGGCGCCTGGGCGGGCGGGCTGGTCGGAGCCGGTGACGTCAAACTGCTGGTGCCGGTGACCCTGATCATGGTCCGCCTCGGGACCACCGCCTGGCTGTTCTATCTCGGCGTCTTCATCGCCGCCGCCGTCGTCGTCCTGACCGTCTCCGCTCGTCGCGGCCGAACGTTTCCCCTGGCGCCCGTTCTGGTTCTCGGTGTGATCCCAGCCCTCCTGGCCGCTCCCCCACCCTGGTTCGTGACCTGACCCACATACACCGGACACCCCCGTTATCGCAACAAACGAGTGGGTTCACTGATACAGCTGTGCGGTCTCGCCGATCACCTTCCGAGGAACCGTTTGGCCCAACCCCGCGCTTCCAGAACTATCCACCCGAGCCCTTCCTCACGATCCACTGTGTCGGCTGACCGGTCACGGCGGCGATGAGGTCGTAGTCGTGGTCGTAGTGGAGAACCGTCGCACCGTGGAGCTCGGCCGAGGCCGCAATCATGAGTTCGGGTAGCGGCAGCCGATGCCGGCCGCGGCGCGCAAGATGATGTTGCACTTCCATCGCCCTGTCCATGGCGTGCTCATCAACGGGCAACCACGGCAGTGCCTCGATGCCGTTCTTCAGCCGTTCATAATCGTCCAGGTTGCGCGCCGAATAGAGCACCTCGAGGGCAATCACGTGGTTGGACGCAAGGGCGCCCTCGGACAGCAACAGGGCGAGCAGATCGCGAGCGGCCTGGCTATGGCGTCGCTGTTCGAGTGCGGACTTGTCGGCCAGGTACAGGCCTGTCATCGCCAGGCGTTGCGCATGACCTCGGGATCGGCAAGGTCTGCTGCTGCGTGATCCAAGTCGTCCAGAAATGCCAGACGGACCTTCCGGGCGGCGATCTCCGCCAGAGCTCGATTCACCGTCTCAACTTTGGTCGTTGTGCCCAACACTTCAGCGGCGGCAGCCAAGCTGTCGTCGTCCACGTCGATAACTGTACGCGTCATCAGACCTCCATTGATATCAAACTTGTATCAAGATGATATCAAACCGGCTCTTCTCAGCGGAGTGGGGATC